>NZ_JBFTSN010000050.1:0-28922 GCF_056400045.1 Paenibacillus sp. 01L418 | reverse complement strand
GCGCTATTCGGATTGGGGAGATCTAGACCTTAATTACGCGGTCGTTGCACGAATTGAACAGGATACTTGCATCGTTTGCAATAAATGCCATATCGCTTGCGAGGATACTTCGCATCAGTGTATTGAGCGGCATATAGACGATACTGGCGCAGCATACCTGAAGGTTCGCGAGGAAGATTGTGTAGGTTGCAACCTTTGTTCTATTGTTTGCCCGGTTGAAGGTGCGATTGAGATGGTAGAGGTTCCCTCGACGGAGCCGGCTCTAAGCTGGAATCAACGGCAAGCGGCAATTGCGTCACTAGGAAAAAGCAATGATTCTGACGATGGCGATAAGAAGGAGGCTGTATAGGATGACGGTGAGGCTCATTAAAAATGGGGTTATTGTAACGGCAGCCGACACATATAAAGCTGATGTGCTGATTAAGGAAGGCATCATCGCCAAAATCGGTATTGACCTCGAATCGGAAGCGGATGAGATTATCGATGCAACAGGCAAATACGTATTTCCAGGCGGCATTGATCCACATACCCATCTTGATATGCCGTTTGGCGGCACGGTTACGGCGGATGATTTTGAGACAGGCACAAAAGCTGCAGCTTTCGGAGGAACTACAACGATTGTTGATTTCTGCTTGACGACGAAAGGGAAACCACTGAAGGAATCCATTGCGGCATGGCATCAAAAAGCAGACAGTAAAGCCGTTATCGATTATGGCTTTCACCTCATGATTAGTGAAATAAACGATGCAGTGCTTGCCGAGCTTCCATCGATTATTCGTGAAGAGGGCATTACCTCGTTGAAGGTGTTTATGGCGTACAAAAACGTGTTTCAAGCGGGGGCGAAACCTGTCCACAATATTTGGTGCTCGATCAGTCGCAGCTGGAGAAGCCGGATTTTGAAGGTGCAAAATACGTTTGGTCGCCGCCTCTTCGTGAAGCGCATCATCAAGAGATTCTTTGGAATGCACTGAAGAGCGGCCAGCTGCAAACGCTGGGTTCGGACCACTGCTCTTTTAATTTTGACGGACAGAAGGATTTGGGGCGGGGGGATTTCAGTAAAATTCCAAATGGCGGCCCCGTTATAGAGGATCGATTCTCGCTATTTTATTCGGAGGGMGTTCATCAAGGGCGCATTACGCTTAATCAATTCGTAGACATTGTATCGACGCGCAGCGCCAAGCTGTTTGGTCTTTTTCCCCAGAAGGGGACGATTGCCGTTGGCAGTGATGCGGATATCGTCATCTTTGATCCGCTAGCAGAGCGTATTCTCTCAGCTGAAACACATCATATGAATGTCGATTATAACCCGTTTGAAGGATTGAAGGTGACAGGCTTGCCCGTTAGCGTGCTATCACGCGGTGAATTTGTCATTCAAGATTGTCAATTTGTTGGCTCTCTAGGGGCTGGACGATATGTGAAGCGGGCTCCTTACAAGGGGGATAATCGATAGCTGCTTGTCCCAACGCTGCTTCGCGACATGAGGGATAAAGGGAAGCCATAGCGCCAAAGGAGGAAGAGAAATGTCCGCCTATGAGCAATTCGTCGAGGAGAAAAACAAGATTGATGCGTATTTGAATCAGGAGTATGTCATTACTGGCGTGCGTGAAGGGCTGAGCGGCGATTGGCTGGAGCTTAAGCACCCCGGCGGTGATGAAGCTTCGCTGCTCATTGAGACGGCGGATGCTCGCAAATATTTTGTTAATGTGCTTCTTAAACAAGATGTTAGAGAACAAAAAGACGTGCAGTAAAAATTTGAGCATAGATTTCCAAAAGGAGATAGCTCCTTGAGTGCGACAAAGGATAAAAGGTTTGTTCCCAACGATAATTAACAAACATAGGAGCTGATAGGATGGCTATAGAACCTATTTCCCTACAGGATCCGCTTAAATTACGTAATTTTATAAACGGTGTTTGGGTGGAGTCTGTAAATGGACGAACAGATAAAGTGATAAATCCGGCTACAGGCGCAGTAATCGCTTATGTCCCATTATCCGTTCAAGAGGATGTTGAAGCTGCTGTGCATGCTGCGGAGCAGGCTTATCCAGCATGGAGCAAAACCCCTGTTCCACGCAGGGCGAGGGTGCTGTTTCGTTACTGGCAGCTTCTGCAGGAGCATGCGGAGGAGCTGGCGGAGATTATAACGATGGAGAACGGAAAAAGCTACAAAGAAGCGGTCGGAGAAGTGCAGCGCGGCATCGAAAATGTGGAGTTTGCGGCAGGAGCGCCGACGCATATGATGGGCGCAACGCTTGCAAACATTGCAACGGACATCGATTCGGAGCTGTTCCGGGTGCCGCTTGGTGTAGTGGGAGGCATCACGCCATTTAATTTTCCGATGATGGTACCGTGCTGGATGTTCCCGCTTGCCATCGCGCTTGGCAACACTTTTGTGCTCAAGCCATCAGAACGTACGCCGCTTACCGTTAACAAGCTTGCGGAGCTATTGCGGGAAGCGGGATTGCCGGATGGTGTACTGAATGTGGTGCATGGCGCTAACGATGTTGTAAATGTATTGACGAGCAGTCCCAGTGTTAAGGCCATTTCATTTGTCGGCTCGCAGCCTGTTGCCAAATACGTATATGAACGTGCTGCGTATAACGGCAAAAGAGTTCAAGCGCTTGCCGGCGCCAAGAACATCCATATTGTAATGCCGGACGCGCATATCGATAAAACGGTTGAGAACATCATTGCCTCATCCTTTGGCAGTGCTGGTGAGCGATGCATGGCTTGCTCTGCTGTCGTTGCAGTCGGTGATGGGAGCAGCTTTATGAAGGCGCTGCAAGCTGCAGCGGAAGCGATGATCATCGGTTCGGGAATGCGCGATGACGTCACCTTAACGCCAGTCATACGCGATGAGCATCGCAAGCGCATCGAAAAGTATATTGCGAGCGGGATTGCTGAAGGGGCTGCGCTTCTACTTGATGGCAGGCTTGCAACGGAGCGCAGCGGCGAAGGATATTTTCTTGGACCGACGATTTTTGACCAAGTGAAGCCTGAAATGACGATTGCCACGGAGGAAATATTTGGTCCAGTATTATCTGTCCTGCGCGCGGAAGATTTAAATGAGGCGCTTACTATAGTGAATAGTTCTAGATTTGGTAATTCAGCAGTCATTTATACGGAAAATGCTAAGGCGGTTCGTCAATTCCGCGAGGAAGCGGAAGCCGGTATGCTGGGTGTTAATGTAGGCGTGCCAGCACCAATGGCTTTTTTTCCATTTTCGGGCTGGAAGGACTCTTTCTACGGAGATTTGCATGCCAATGGAAAGGATGGAGTGGAATTTTATACGAAGAAAAAAATGATAACATCGAGATATTTTTGATAAGGCTGCCTAGTATAAAAAATGCCCCCGCAGCGTGCTGAGCTTCAGCACTGGCAGGGGCATTTCTATTTACAATATTGCATTCCTATTTCTAAGCATGCGATAAAGAATGATCGAAGTGACCGAGCAGGCAAGCGCACATGCCCCGATGAATAGATAACCGCCTTGCAGACCTGCAACGAGGCTGGCATGTGAGTTTTCACTTCCGGCAAACAGCTGCTTCGTCCATTCTGTAATGGCGCCGATAGCGAGGTTGCCGATGACACTCGCTATACCCATTAAGGTTACGGTAAAGGTAATAGCGGTATCGGCGTTGTTTGGGTAACGTTTGGCAAGCAGGGCCATGACGGTTGGATAGATTGGGGCGATACCAACTCCTGCGAGTGCAAACAAAAAGGCACCTGGTTCACCGATGATAATGGCTGCAACTGAGCATAACCCAGAAAAAGCAGATAGTAAAATGAGCGATCTCGTGTAGCCAATTTTGTCAGTGACGGGACCGAGAACGAGCCTTGCGAGCATAAAGCAGAAGAAAAAGGCAGATAGCATTTTAGCCGAAGCATCGCCGCTCCAACCGTAAGCCTTCTCCAAAAAGTTAACGAGCCAACCGCCAACAGCAAGCTCCGATATTACTCCGAAAGATAGCACGACGACAATGAGCCAAGCGATCTTGTCACGAGCAAATTCCTTTAAAGTGATTCGTTCCTCGTGTTTTTGCTCATCACCGGCATATTTTGCGAAAAGTCCTGGAAGCATGGGCAAAATCGAGAGCGCGAGCATAAGCATGTACATTCCCCGCCAGCCTAGCGCAGAGCCAAATACTTGAACACCTATCAGCGAAGCAGCAATGATCGGGGCAAAGGTTGAGCTGAGCCCATAAAAAAAGTGTGCGAGGTTCATCATCGTGCCTGTGTTTTTGATGAAAATTCGAGCGGCAAGGATGGCTAGCGCGATTTCCAGCATCCCATTTCCGACATACATGAGGAAATAAGCGGATGAAAGTGAGGTGTAATTGGCTGCAAAATAGATGCAAACACCCGATACCGCCATAGAGCCAAATGTGAGCACCAAAGTGAGCTTCATTCCTGCTTTGCGGGTAAGCCACCCGGTAAAGCTGCATGCAAGCAAATAGCCAAGGGAGTTAAATGCTAACAAAATTCCGACTTGCAGCTCGTCAAGCTTCAACTCACTCTGCATTCTAGGAAGCGCAGGCCCTTTAATATTTTCAGAGAAGCCAAAGATGAGAAAACCTCCGAATACGACAGTAAGCAGCAGTATGTAGTTTTTGGATAAAGTAGATGTGAAACGAGACAATTTGGTAGTCCTCCATCGTTGTCATTATAATAGGAATAGAGTTTGATAAACGTATGCCGTGTCTAACTTTATCGTGTATTTATGTGATGTGCAATAGATAGCGGAAAGCAATTTCAGCTTTACTATGCGGCATGATGAATCGGATGTTAAAATAAATGATAGACCAATAACGTGTTAAGATAGATAGAAATGCAAGGAAGGGATGTTTGTGACGAATGAAGCTATTTCATACTGCGGACTGGCATTTGGGCAAGCTCGTTCAAGGCGTATATATGACAGAGGATCAGCGTTATGTTCTGATGCAGCTGCTGCAAGCGATCGAAATCGAACGGCCGGATGCGGTCATTATTGCTGGCGATCTCTATGATCGGGCTGTACCGCCTACGGAAGCGGTAGAATTGCTTGATGAGCTGCTCAGCCGGATCGTCATCGATTTAGGTACGCCAGTGCTTGCAATATCAGGGAATCACGACAGTCCAGACCGTATTAATTTTGGTACAAAAATGATGGAAAATCGCGGTTTATATTTGGCGGGACAGCTTCGCAAAACGCTCGGACCAGTCGTGCTAAATGATGAATTCGGCGAGGTTCACTTCCATCTTGTTCCGTTCGCAGATCCTGCGCAAGTACGCTACGTGTTTGGCGATGAATCCATAAAAACGCATGACGATGCGATGCGGGCAGTTACAGCAAACATTGCTGAGTCTATGAATCCAGAAGCTCGGCATGTGTTTGTCGGGCACGCTTTTGTTACGGCAACCGGAGAGCCGGAGCTTAATACAAGCGACTCCGAGCGGCCATTGTCTGTTGGCGGAGCTGAACATGTGAGTGCGGCTTATTTTGAGAAATTTAATTATACAGCGCTTGGACATTTGCATCAGGCCCATTTCGTTCGCAATCACAAGATAAGGTATGCGGGTTCCCCGCTTAAATATTCGATTTCTGAGGAAAACCATGCGAAGGGTTATTTTGTCATTGAGCTTAATGAAGCGGGTGAAGTGGAGATCGAGAAGCGCGAGCTGCTTCCGCTTCGCAACATGCGCCGTGTAACTGCTACTATTGAAGAGATAACGAAGCATGAAATAAACGAGGATTATGTTTTTGTTACTCTTTTGAATGATAATCCCGTATTGTTTCCAATGGAGAAGGTGCGTGCGGTTTATCCGAATGCGCTTCATGTGGAACGCAGGCCATTATCTTCAGGCAGCCATTCGAGCGATGGCAGCAGCTTGGACGCTGGAGTGGCAAAAGGACGGCGTGAGGCTGATCCAATCGAGCTGTTCGCAGCTTTTTATCAAGAAGTAAAGCAGCAACCACTCTCGGAAGCGAAAAAACAGTTGTTTGCGAATACGTATGCAGAGCTGCTGCGTGAGGAAGGAGGTATGCTATGAGGCCAATCAAATTAACAATGACAGCTTTCGGCTCCTATCGAGACACGGAAACGATTGATTTCAGCATGCTGGAGGATCGACGCCTGTTTGTTATTTCAGGCAATACAGGCGCAGGGAAAACGTCAATTTTTGATGCGATTTGTTTTGCTATCTATGGAACGGCTAGTGGAGAGGATCGAGCTGATCCCCGTATGCTTCGCAGTCATTTTGCTGCAGAAGAAATACACACCGCGGTTCATTTCGATTTCGCTATCGGTCGGAGAAGCTACTTGGTCCTTAGGCAGATGCCTCATCGCAAGGGCGGGAACAAAAGTGAAACAGGCGGTAAATGCGAGCTGTACGAGACGACTAGCGGGGAACCCATTCCAGCTGTAGACCGTTTTATTTTGTCTGACGTGAATGCTAGGCTGGAGCAGATTATTGGCCTCACCAAGGAGCAATTCAGTCAGATTGTCATGCTTCCGCAGGGAGAGTTTCGAAAGCTGCTGACTTCCGATACGGATAATAAGGAAGAGATTTTGCGCCGAATTTTTCGGACAGAGCTGTATGAGCGTTTGGAAAATCGTTTTCAGCAAAAAAATCGTGCGCTGCAGKATCAATTGAAAGAAGCAAAAGCGACTCTTAATGCTTATATGAAGCAAGTACAAGAGGCGCTGCCAGAGCGAGAAAATAGTAAGCTTGTTGAAACCTTTGAGCAGGAAGTATATAGTGCGACGCAAGTGACGGACGCTTTGGCGCTGGAGTTCGAATTTTATATGAAGCTTGCAGGAGAAGCGGAAGAGCAAAAGGAGCTGCTTGCAGGAAGGCTTGAAGCGGCAGAAGTGCAGCTGAGGCTTGCGATGACGCTGAATAGCAAGTACGAGGAGCATGCGAGGAAGCGGATGCAGCTTGAGCAGCTGGATGGTCAGAAGCCGGAATATGGCTTGAAGGAGCAGCGACTGGCGCTTGCTGAAAAAGCAGCCCATTTGGCACCATATCAGGAGCATGCTGAACGAACCGCTGCTGATGCGAAGTTGAAGCGGGAACAATTTGCTACGAGGCAAGCGGAGCTGGAAACCGCGGAGCGCGACTTTAAGGTTGCAGTTGAGAGGTTTGCAGTAGAAGAGCAGCGCGGCGACGAACGGCGAGAAGCGGAACGTGAGCTCAGCAAATTGCAAGAGATGGCTCCAATCGTAAGAACGCTCGCTAGCCAGCAGCAAGCGATCGACAAGCTCGTACTTGCGGAGAAGGGTTGTACAACTAAGCTTGAGGCATTGGATGCAGAGCTAATAAAGCTGCGAGAAGCGAAGCTCGCTGCAAATGCACAAGTGAAGGAAACAGAGCTTGAAACGGCAGAGCTGACAGATAAGCTGGATCAGCTGCGTCTTATTGAGCAGCAGGGGAAACAATTAAAGCGAGTAGTTGACGTCGAGAAAGAAATGACGAGAATCGCTCTATTAGAGAAAGAATTCGCTCAAACTCTCAGCAAAACAAAAGACAACCACGATCTGCTTGAGGCTGCATGGCTTGAGGGGCAAGCGTCACTGCTGGCTGCCCATCTGCATGAGGGCATGCCTTGTCCTGTGTGCGGCAGTGAGGAGCATCCAGCAAAGTCGGTCATACATTCAGAGATTCCTTCTCGTGAACGGCTGCAAGAGGCAAAGTTACAATTAGCTGCAGTGGAGCGGGAATGGCTTGAAGCGCGAGCACAAGCAGCTGCAGCACAAGCAACACGCGAGGACGGTGCTAAAGAGCTGGCGGAATTTGGATTGAAAGCCGTCATGCTGGAGGAGCAACGAGCGCAGCTGCTGCAGCTTTGGCGCGGCCTTAAGGAAGAAACGGACAAGCTTCTATTGAAAGTGAAGCAGCTTCCTGAGCTCAAGCAGTTGATCGAACGTCAGGAGCAGCAGCTCGAGAAGCAACAGCTTAGTAAGGAACAACTACAGCAGGAGCAGCAGCGCTTAATCGTTGAGCGAACGTCACAGCAATCGGCGCTGCAGCAGGAGCTGGGCTGCATCCCAGAAACGCTGCGTACTCCTGAGAAGCTGACTGAAAAACTAAACGAGCAGCAGGTAGTTTATGACCGAATGTCAGCTGCTTGGAAATCTGTTCAAGAGCAGCAGCAAAAAATGACAGCGAAGCTGGCCGAACAGAAAGCATATGCCGTGCAATCCGAGCAGCAGCAGCAAGAATCCGAAAAAAACAAGCAGCTAGCAGAGCAGCGATTGCTGGATGAGCTCGTGAAAGCGGGTTTTGACACGGTTCAGCAATATCGAGAAGCAGCTTTGCCTGACTCAGCTAGAGAACAGTTGAAAAAAGAAATTGCTGCATACCAAGCAGCCGTTGCTTCACTTATGCAGCAGCTGGTTGAACTGCAAAGCGAGCTTGCAGGCAAACCTAGAGTTGATCTGGCGCAGCTTCAGGAGCAGCTTGCTGCTTTGAAGCAGCAGCAGGAGAAACTATTTGCCGCCGCACAAACGGCAATGCGGACGGGTCAAGTTGCTGAGCGGCTCGCTGTTTCAATTGGAAAGGCCAATGATTATGTGAGCGAACTAGAGGCTAAGCTAGAAGAGGTCATGGATATATTCCAGATGCTGAAAGGGGATAATGCGCTTAAGGTATCGTTCGAGCGCTATATTCTAATTGAGTTTTTGGAGCAGATTCTCTTTGCTGCCAATACGCGTTTGYATGATTTATCGAATGGGCAATTTATGCTGCAAAGAAGTGATCGCCTTGAAACTCGCGGCAAGCAAAGCGGACTAGGCCTCGATGTCTATGATGCGTATACAGGTCAGAATCGTGACGTGAAAACATTGTCTGGCGGTGAGAAGTTTAACGCCTCGTTATGTCTTGCGCTTGGAATGACGGATGTTATTCAATCCCACATGGGCGGCGTGACGATTGAAATGATGTTCATTGATGAGGGTTTTGGTTCACTGGATGAGGAATCGCTTCAGAAAGCAATTACAGCGCTTGTTGATTTGCAGAAATCGGGAAGAATGATCGGAGTTATATCACACGTTCAGGAGCTGAAGGATGCATTCCCGGCTTGCCTTGAGGTTAATAAGACGAAGGAAGGTTTTAGTCGGACGAAATTAACGGTGAGATAAGCGGCTTGAATAAGAAAAGCCTGCTTCGAGCGCTCCATTGAGGCTGAGACAGACTTTTTACAGCTGGCCGAAATTTAATTAGGCAACAGATGACGCAATAGAAGCAGAGCCTACAAAAAATAAGGCAATACCGCCTACAAATACGACAACGTTAAGTACAATGCCAATAACGCCAAACGTTTTACGACGCTTGCTGGAAACGGCACCGATAATAGCTAATATAAGACCTGCAAGGGAGAGTAGTCCTGCTCCAAAAATACAAACGATAGTAAGCATCATAGAAACAAGAACTTCTTGACCAAGCGCTTCGATTGAAGCTTGAAAGGCTGCTTTATCAGAAGGGTCTGCTATAACGATGTCTGTATTTGCGATCTGATCAGCGAATGAGAAGCCTGAGACGATTGCAATAATAAGCAATACGGCTGAGAGCAGCCCAATGATGAAGGATGTAATGCCAATTCCTGAATGTTTCTTAGGACCTTCATAGATGGTTTGGTCATTGGAGAAAACGGGTCTTGAACCGTAAGGCTCATTGCTGGAAGATGGATTAGCATTGTTATTGGTTTCATTTTCCATTTATATCAGCTCCTTTACTAATTACGGTAAAATTATACACAAATACGAGAGGATTGAAAACAAATGTTTCCAAAATATTTTGCAATCGGAGCAATAAACGCGGCTTTAGCCATTGCTTTAGGCGCATTCGGAGCACATGGATTAGAAAAACAATTGAGTGATCATTATTTAGAGGTTTTTGAAACAGGCGTTCGTTATCACATGTACAGCGCACTCGGTTTAATGCTAATTTCCTTGTTCGCCAAACAAATGGGGACGAGCAAGCTTGCTTTAAATGGCGGTCGATTAATTCTAACAGGAATGATCATTTTTAGCGGCAGTTTGTACGTATTATCGCTTACGAGCTTCAGCAAGCTTGGCATGATCACACCTATTGGCGGCGTTGCGATTATAGCTGGATGGATATGTATTATTACTGCAGCACTTAAGAAAGAAAGTAATTAGTTAGAAATAAATAATGAATTGACGACATATTACTCTGTATTACAACAAAAAAACAAGTTGCTTTAGTAAATATTTCTATACCAGAACGCGTACATCGTTTATAATAAAGCGAACACTGACTTGACTCGAAATAGAGGAAGGACGTTTGTGCGTGACGAAACGGATAGATGGTTTTCCTGATAGAAAGCGACAACTCCTCAAGCAATCATTGAATGGATCGTTGGTTATTAGCTGTTTGCTGGCAGCACTCGGGTTGGTCTGGATTATCGTATCATTTATATTAATTTCTAACACGATGTACAAATGGACCGCTTTGGCCATCGCTGCATCGTTAATCGTAACTGCAGTAATTGTTTATATAAAGCGAAATGTGACGTTTAGCTTCCAAAATTATCATACGGCAATTGTAGAGACCTTGCTTCGTTCAGATGCCGTTCCGCTGGCGATATTGGATAAAAACGGGATTGTCATGGAGTTGAACGAGGCGTCCGGCCGTACACTTGGTTATGACCGAACCGAGCTTCTCGGTGAAACGATCTTGACATTAGTCGAACCGGGCAGCCGGCAATTGCTGCAAGAAACATTTGAGCAGGCTTTGCTTGGTGAAACGAAACAGATCAATATTAACATTACACATGGTTCAGGTTTTCCGCTCGAGCTTCAAGTTGTTTGCTCTCCTATGATACAGATGGAAGAAGTCATCGGAACGGTAGTGATAAGCCAAGATTTAAGCGATCGCAAACGAAATGTTGAACGAATTCGCTACATGGCCTATCACGACGATATGACCGGATTGCCGAATCGCACTTTGTTTCAAATGAAACTGACGGAGACGTTGACAAGGGCGAAGGAAGAAGAACGTATCGTTGGTATTTGTTATTTGGATTTAGATCGCTTTAAGCTGGTTAACGCATCCTTTGGACGCGAATTCGGTGATATTCTTCTCATGCAAGTTGCTGAAAGACTAAATCGAGATCTTGATGACAATGATTTTGCAGCGCGTATGGAAGGCGATGAATTTGCTTTATTATTTTGCAATTTACGATCGGAGAAGCATTTGCTTGAGCTGTGCAGAAATCTCCTCAAGTCGATTGAAGAGCCCTATGAGCTGAGCGGCTTCCCGTTACATATTACAGCGAGCATTGGTTTGGTTACAAACAGCAACGCGGATGATGATAGTTATTCGCTTATCAAGAAAGCAGATATGGCGCTTGTCAAAGTGAAGGAAAGCGGGAAAAATGATTGCCTGCTTTATTCGGAGGACTGGAGCAATTCGTCATTGGAGCGACTTACGCTGCAGCATGAGATGTATCGCGCGATTCAGCGCGAGGAATTTATTTTGCATTATCAACCGCAATATGATTTGAGTTCAGGTACTATGGTTGGCGTAGAAGCGCTTGTAAGATGGAATCATCCGCTTAAAGGCATGATACCACCAGGGAACTTTATCCCGTTAGCTGAAGAGAGCGGCATGATTGTCCAAATTGGCGATTGGGTGCTGGAAGAGGCTTGCCGTCAAAACAAAGCATGGCAAGACGCTGGATTGCCATTAATGCCGGTATCCGTCAATTTATCGATTAGGCAATTTGTTCAAACGGATCTCGCAGGCAAGGTAGCGGCAGTACTTGAGAAAACAGGCCTCGATCCAAAATATTTGGATCTGGAAATCACGGAGTCGATGACGATGGATGTTAGCCATGTGTCTCGCTGTTTGCTCGACTTAACGGAATTAGGCGTTAATATTAGCGTTGATGATTTTGGCACGGGCTATAGTTCATTTCATTATTTGAAAAACTTCCCGATTGATCGGTTGAAAATTGACCGCTCCTTCGTACGTGATATTCAGCAGGACCCGAGTGATGCAGAAATCGTTGCAGCAATTATTGCAATGGCTCATAACCTGAATATTCAGGTTATCGCAGAAGGCGTGGAAACTGAAGGGCAAATGGAGTTTCTTCGCAAGCATAAATGCGATGAAATGCAAGGCTTCTTCTGGAGTCCGCCTGTATCAAGTGACAACATTGAACAAATGTTATCTCCGGGTTATGCATAAAAAAACCGTTCTATGGCTGATAAACAGTCACTGGAACGGTTTTTTTCTTCATGCGTGGATTAGTATGAGAAGTCTTCAATTTCGTTCATTCGAAACGTATACACTTGCTTCTCGTCGACATGATAAACGGTAATAATATTTTCCGACTCATCCATATTAATGATTCGGCAAGGAATGCTGAGCGTAATACCTAAGCCTTTATTAACGAGGAGCCGGATTAAGGTATTGTTTTTCATGAGTGCCCTTATTTTGTCGTAATAGCTTAAAGCTTCTAGAGCATCTGCTGCTGGTTTGTCGGCCTTTTTAGCTTCTTTTGTTTTCTCAGGAGTGGTGGTTGAAGTTCTGTTAGGTTGTACGTTGTCAGCATCTTTAGTTAAGTTAGGCGGCAAAGGGATTTCTCGGGTGGAGCTTGTATTATTCTTGCGATGTTCGATTTGCTCTCCAAGTTGGATGCCGGATAATATACGGAAATCAACAAAGTCAGAACCATTTAGCGAATGAAGCAATTGCTCAAGCGCTGCAGCGTTGTTTTTCCCTTCTACAAGCACCTCAATATTAAAAATAAAGGATGCTCGGTCTTGTGAAGAGTTATGTTTTTCCATAGGACCTCCGGACGATTCGATATAGTACTAATATACCACTAAATCGATTTTTCATGTAGTAGTGAGCAGCGATAACTCGAGTGATGCAAGAAAATGTATCCGCATTCAAATGGATAGGTACAGGATTTAGATTAAATCTGTGCTATACGGTATAAAGACCTAACTACTTATAATAAAGTTCGGCTGATCTATTTTAGCATATATTATTATTTCATTGAAACATTAAACGGAGGTTGTGATGTCAAGATTAAATGCAGAATAAATGTATAATTTTATAAAAAAACAAAAAATGGATTGTTGGTCTCGATATATTATGTAGTCTTAGTATGGGCAGGGTTAGACAGGTTAAAAGTAGTGAAAATGATAGAGTCACTTTGCCTTATTGAAGGTAGAGGTGGCTCTATTTTTAGGTATGCTACAAATGACTATTATTTAGAAAATAAGGCTTGAGTACAATCAATAACTGAGGAAAATTCATTTACTATTAATAGAGTCTGCCGATAGAGGGGTAGAGGTTTTTTTGTTTCTGGCAGAATTTTTATTTTAAATGATAAGTTTTATATAGATTTAATGATAGGGAAATTGGAATTGAAAATTTTCATCGATTCTGATTTTTTGTGATATATGAATTCGAGATTGTTGTACAAAGGATGGGGCTAATGGATATGTATTGTGGCAGCTCAAAACTTAACAGATCGCAATGTTCAAGTAGCAACTGTTCCTGTTCCGGTTCATTAAGCTGCGACGGGACGCGTAAGAAGGGGATAACTGGCGCGACGGGATCGACAGGTGAAACAGGGGCGACGGGTGCAACGGGAGTAACAGGAGTGACAGGAGCAACTGGGGAGACAGGGGCGACAGGGGCGACAGGGCCGACAGGGCCGACAGGAGCAACGGGAGCAACGGGAGTAACAGGGGCAACAGGAGCGACAGGGGCGACAGGAGCCACGGGAGTAGGAGTGACAGGTGCAACTGGGGCAACGGGCACGACAGGAGCGACGGGAGTAGGAGTGACAGGAGCAACTGGGGCAACCGGAGCTACAGGAGCGACGGGAGTAGGAGTAWCGGGTGCAACGGGRGCAACCGGCGCTACAGGAGCGACAGGRGTGGGAGTGACGGGTGCAACCGGGGCAACAGGCACGGCAGGAGCGACAGGGGTGGGAGTGACGGGTGCAACCGGGGCAACAGGCACGACAGGAGCGACGGGAGTGGGAGTGACGGGTGCAACCGGGGCAACAGGCACGACAGGAGCGACGGGAGTAGGAGTGACGGGTGCAACAGGGGCGACGGGCACGACAGGAGCTACTGGAGTAGGAGTGACAGGAGCAACCGGGGCCACAGGTGCCACAGGAGCGACGGGAGTAGGAGCAACAGGGGCAACCGGAGCTACAGGAGCGACAGGAGCGACAGGGGTAGGAGTGACGGGTGCAACCGGGGCAACCGGCGCTACAGGAGCGACGGGAGTGGGAGTAACGGGTGCAACGGGAGCAACCGGAGCTACAGGTGCGACGGGAGTAGGAGTGACGGGTGCAACTGGGGCGACAGGAGCTACGGGAGTAGGAGTGACCGGAGCAACCGGCGCTACAGGAGCTACGGGAGTGGGAGTGATCGGAGCAACCGGGGCAACCGGCGCTACAGGAGCGACGGGAGTGGGAGTGATCGGAGCAACCGGGGCAACCGGCGCTACAGGAGCGACGGGAGCTACGGGAGTAGGAGTGACAGGAGCAACAGGGGCAACCGGAGCTACAGGAGCGACGGGAGTGGGAGTGACGGGTGCAACAGGAGCAACCGGCGCTACAGGAGCGACGGGAGTAGGAGTGACTGGTACAACTGGCGCAACAGGAGCAACAGGAGTAGGAGTAACGGGTGCAACGGGAGCAACAGGTGCGACAGGTGCGACAGGAGCCACTGGTCCGAACTTTGCTGCTGAAGGATTTTCAGCATTTTTGTCTTCTCTTACTTTATCAGCAACGGGTCAGCTTATTAACTGGTCTGTAGCGAATCCTTATTATGGAAATGCGAATTTCAATGCCGCAACAGGCAATTACACGATACCGGTCACTGGTAGATATTCTATTTTAGCAACAGTAAATTATATAACCACTGCAGCTATTGGCGTAAGCCTCGGAGCTGGAGTAAACCCTTTCTTTCTAGTTCAAAGAACATCGCCTACTACAACAAGTTTGGTTACTGGATTATTACCTATTTTGAATGTTAATATTGCATTGCTTCTAACCTTAAGAGCTGTACTTGGTAATGGAACAGTAACTTTGGCAGGTGAGGTTACGCTCTCCGCTGGAGATGTTATTGGGCTTTACTACAATGCGAACGGTCTGACAATATCACTTAATATAGGCGGCGGTTCTACAAATGGTGTAGTTTGGTCTATGCACGAACTTACGTAATATTCAATCATTCATTTCGTTAATGGAGGTCAAATCTACTAGGCATATGACTTCTTTTGGAATAAATTCAGATAATGTATAACCATGTGCCGGAAAGATACATTTAATATAAGTATGAACTGGAATATGGTTTTTTTGAAAGAGGGGGGAATATGCTGAAAAGGAGATTCTGTTCAAAGAAAAAGCCCTTATTTGAATTAATGAATGTTCTCATGGTGAAACCCTCTTTTATTCAAATAAATAAGCAAAAATCAAAATATATAATAAAGAAAAAATGCTGTAAAAAAAGAGCCCGAAGGAAGAGATGTTTCCCGATATTTCCGTGTCCTCCTAAGCGATGTCACAGGCCAAGACCGAGACCATGTCCAAGGCCTAGGCCGTGTCCTTGCCCGGATTCACCTTGCGTTGATCCTGCGACTATGCTGGTCGAAAAAGAATGCTGTGGAAATATATTACTTCAAGGTAATCTAACGGGACTTCAAATATGGGAAACAGATATTGAAGCAAAAGTTAAGGTGGCGCAAATTACTATATACTCGAGTCCATCGAGCACAGATCCTTTGGAAGTAGAAATTGTTGGTACAGAAACTAAACTAATGATTGTACCACCTGGTAATACGGTTAATTTTATTGGTGAAGGCATTAAATCTGTAAAAGTTTCTGCAAAAGGTAATGAGTTACTTTATATTGAAGGAAAATATGTAATTTCAACTACGATTGGTCTGCATTCAAACCCCATTCCATTAAATGAACAATAATAAAGGGTGGTTCTTCAATAAATGAAGAACCACCCATTATTATTAAGTTATAAGATTAAAGACTATAACGGACAGTAATACAAAACTCCCCTTGTGCTGCTGCCGTCGTAGTTAAGGAAATGGTATTAAATCGTGCTACCGTAAATGATGCACTGCCTCCAACAGGAATAACTATGGTTTGAATAGCTGCTACGATTCCTGTTCTGAAGAAGTTTACTGTTAATGGTGCTGTACCGGTTTCATATTTAACATATCCTGTACCATTGATGGTTTGTGATATATTGTCCGAATAAATGATTTGGGTCCCAGCTGCAGCTAATTGCCAATTTGAGCACACTTTATCTTGCACAATGACTTTATCTGAGCAACAACTAAGTGTAGAATTTGTTTCACACATATTCCTTTATCCCTCCACTCATTATTTTATTGGACAGGGTAACGGGTAGTTATGCAGAACTCCCCTTGATAGGTACCTGGTGAAGCTGCTGGAAGCGTTATTTGAATGGCACTGAAGCGCCTATACGTAAAAGCAAGACTCGTTCCGGGAGAGAGTGTAAATGGAGCAGCATTGATTGGATTTCCCGTGCTGTCGAGAAAATCAAATGTAATATCATCTGGACCGATGTCGTATTGCAAATATCCAGTACCAACTATATTTTGGTTAATATTATTTGTGAAGACGACAACTAGGACATCAGCAGCGACAACGGTGCCACTCCATGGTGTACATACTTTATCTTGTACAAAGTTTTTATCAGCACAACAAGTTAAAGCAGTTGCAGAATTATTACAACCCATACCTAAATCCCTCCTATTTATAATTTCTAACTATTTAATGCAGGCATTAACCTGCCCGCTTGGACATCTGCCTGAGGTGAGAAATATCTTTTAAACAAGACGACATACGATCATGCAATTTCTATGGGTAATAGACTAGAGAGAGAAGAAGAACCATACAAAATGAAGATCGAAGGGATTTGTCATTGGAGAAACATAATTAGAGCCTAGCATTTTCAGAAGAATGCAGGAGCATAAATAAGCAAACATCCAATAATGCCAACTTACTTTTGCATATACTGATGTTGCAGTGCCTTGCTTTTTACATTATGTAAAAGAAGGGGGTCCAAAACCCTCGAAAAACACAAAAAAGCCCTATCATGACAGGCTTTCATTTGGTTTTTCATGATTATTATCTTAAATGAAAATTAAGTGTAAACTTTTTTAAATGACTAGTTTTTTACTAATCTTGAGACCAGTTTGTGAGTTTGTTGAGTTGAATTGTGATTGTGAGAAATATATGTAGCTGGCTTTCCACTTTGAGGGGAGTCTTTTTTTGATTAATTTTGTTTCGACATAGTTTGAGACAAATTATATGCCAAATTGTATAATTATTGGAAAGTTAGGAAGGTTTGGTGAAATGGTTATTTCATAGGGAGGAGAAATGTTTTGAATGATGTAAATACATATAAAGGGTGCTGAGGAGCTTGAGTGAAGGTGACGATGTTGTAGTTATAGGAGGCCATAGGACGGCTTCTATATTGGTTATCAATTAGATGGGCATAAATTCTGGGAATTAACTGGTGTCTCTTTTTCGACTGAAGTATCTTCGTTAGAAGTCCGTAAATACAAATACCATTTAGCAGGACATTTGCATCATGCCATATTGCCGATAAGTAGGCTGCTATAAGTTAAAATGAAAAACATCCGAGTTTGTTAACCTGTTGATTTTCTTTTTTGAAGAGGTAAGGTGCAGGAGTGCCTGACGTGTAAGTATAAGTATAAGGATAGTAAGTATCCGTTTTGTTGTGATTAGTTTGATTAGAAAGGCAAGGAAAGGTTAAGTTCAAAGGGAGAGGTTCGAGATGAAAAAAGAAGAAGTTTGTCCCGAATGTGGAGGAACCAACTTTGGGAAAGGTAAGTCGCACGGTGAAGCCAGAGTATACCCTATGAAAAAAATACTAACTTTAGGATCAGATGTTACTCATGTAATTTGTATGAAGTGTGGATATATTTTAAAAAGTTTTGTTATTGAGCCACATAAATTTGAGGATAAATAAAGTGAATATCGACATTTGCGAATATATTAAAACAAGTGTTTCATCGAAAACTCAACATGAAAGGAAATTATTGATGTAAGCAGGAGTTACGATAGATCATTGGGTCAATTTTCTCCCAATCATATAATGCAGATAGATAACTTCATTTGGACTTCAGTCGGGAGAGGTACATATCACGGTTTCATTTTAGGGAGATGAGGAGATGAAAATCAATAAGAAGTATAATTATTGGGTATTTTATTTTGACGAATCAAATGATGATGATAGGCAGCGTGTTGCTGCGATTTGGGATGGAGAATGGCATGGTATAGAATTGCTGGATAAGTCTGATACCGAATTGAAGGAATATCTAATAGAAGTAATTGATGATTACAATGTATACACAGGTGAAAAAATCAATAGAAATTTGATTGAACATGCTATAAATGAGATAAAGAAAATTAAAGAAGAGTTGAATTTTTTAGGGTAATGAAAACTCTGTTTCATGTGGCTCCCAACATGCAACAAGAGCCGACAGTGCAGATTGATTCACTTATCAACTTGTGATCGCATTTGTGATTTCACCCCTCAACCACTGCATAAATAAGCAAACATCCAACACTGCAAACTTACTTTTGCATATACTGATGTTGCAGTGCATTGCCTTTTACATTATGTAAAAGAAGGGGGTGGATCCTATATGATGCGGATGGTTCCTTTCACACTGGAGAATGGAGAAACCGTTCTTGGCGTTGAAGTGAAGCTGCCCAAAACAACTTTGCTCGCTATCATGACGGACAAAGGATATATTATGTGCGGTGCGCTTGATGTTTCTCTGCTTAATGAGCGACTCAAAGACCGGGAAATTATAGCTGGCAGAGCTGTTGGAGTAAAAACGTTGGAAGAGTTGATGGAAGCCCCTTTGGAATCCGTTACTTTAACAGCAGAGACAAAGGGTGTTGTAGTAGGCATGAAGGGCTCGGAAGCGCTCCAATTGATGCTTTAACCAAAAGAAAACAAAGAGCCCCAATCAAGCTGTACGCGTGAATGCCGCGAACAACAGATTAGGGCTTTTATTCTCTAATGATTATTCAAAAAGTTTGCGAAGATTAACATCGTATGGCGCTTGGACGATGCCTTTTTCAGTAATAATGGCTGTTACATATTCATTAGGCGTTACGTCGAAGGCCGGATTGTATACTTTAATGCCCTGAGGGGCTGTACGCTTGCCGAAGCCTTCTGTAATTTCTTCCGCATTGCGCTCTTCAATTGGAATTTCAGAACCAGTCGGCGTATTCAAATCAATTGTGGAAAGAGGACTCGCTACATAAAAAGGAATGCCGTGAGCTTTAGCGAGTACAGCTACGCTGTACGTTCCGATTTTGTTAGCTACATCACCGTTTGCAGCAACGCGGTCAGTACCTACGATAACCGCATCTACCCAGCCCTTAGCCATAATCATACCAGCCATGTTGTCGCAAATAAGCGTAACATCGACGCCTGCCTGCTGTAATTCAAATGCAGTTAACCGAGCGCCTTGAAGGACAGGACGCGTCTCGTCAGCATATACACGCAGTGTAATACCGCGTTCCAAGGCTAAGTAGAAGGGTGCAAGAGCTGTGCCGTATTTAGCCGTAGCCAAGCCGCCAGCATTACAGTGTGTCAATACACCCATATCATCTTTAAACAATGATAGTGCATGTTCACCGATCATTCTGTTTGTTTCTTCATCTTCGCTTTGAATCGCGATTGCTTCCGTTAGCAAAGCGGCTTTGCTTTCCTCAAGCGACAAGCCTTTCTCGATGTAAGAAGCGGCAGCTGCTTTCATGCGATCAAGTGCCCAGAACAAGTTAACTGCGGTTGGTCTTGAAGTCGCAAGATATTCTGCTTGCTTGACGACTTGCGCGAGCCATGCCTCAGTGGTTTGCTCATCTCGGCTGCCTAGAACGACTCCGTAAGCTGCTGAAATGCCGATGGCTGGAGCTCCGCGTACTTTTAAGTGGCGAATCGCTTCCCATACATCCTCTGCAGTCGTTAAAGGCAAATAAACGATTTCTTCTGGCAAAAGCCGTTGGTCAAGTAAATCAAGCCTGTCTTCGGTCCAGATAACCGATTGCAAGCCAGCATAATTATTTGTTGTCATGGTGTCATTTCCTCTCTGTGTTCAATCATTTATTTGCAAGTGATAAGGCAACGTCGATAACTTCCTCAATGGATTGCGTATTGCGGTTGTTGCGAATCAGCGATGTTCCAATAGCAAGAGCGAGGCGCTGAGCTTTCTGTTTAGCAGCTGCATCAGGGATACGATCTACATCGATTACATGAGACAAACCGACGATTCGGCGTACGGTTTTGCAGCCTGCAAAACCAACAGCGTCCTGCAGCAAACGATTCATATAGTAATCTTGGTAGCCTGGTGTTGAAGAAGCAATACGATCGAGACCATGCTCATCCCATAATGCACGGAATTTTTGATCGAATAGGTTCCACACATCACGCACCGAATCGGTCAAATAACGACGGAAGTCATTTCTCGTTTCTGTATCCGTGCTCCAATGCTCTTGTCCTGCAAAGTTGAGAAGCAAATTCGCAATAACAGCACCGATGTCGAAGCCAATTGGACCATAATAAGCGAATTCAGGATCGATGACCTTTGTAGATTCAGGCGTTACGAAAACACTGCCCGTATGAAGATCGCCATGCAACAGCGCTTGTGCATTTGTTAAAAATTTGTCACGCAGAATCGCTACTTCAAAATGAAGCTGTGAATCCTGCCAAAGCGCCTCAGCAGCATCCTGAATAGTTGGATCAAAGCTGTTGTTAGGCGAATTCGTATAAGGATCGTCGAATATAAGATCCTCTGTTATTTTACATAACTCAGGATTAATAAAAGCTTTTACGCGCTGCTTCTTTTCCTGCTGGTTCATGCCAAGATCAGAGGTGAAAAATAAAGTCCGCGCCATAAATGTTGAAATATCGTCCGCGAATTTAGGATAACGTGTTCCGCCAATCAGCCCTTGACGCATGATAATATGATCGCTGAGATCTTCCATAATCGTGAGATAGAGCTCTGGGTCATATTTATAAACGTTTGGAACGAGTCCAGGAGCAAGCTCGCCTTCCAAAATAAGCTTATCACTTTCAATACGTGCACGATCGAGTGTAAGTGGCCAAGACTCCCCAACAACTTTAGCATAAGGAAGCGCCTGTTTCATAATAAGGCTCTTGCCGCTGCTAGAATCAACGATGTGGAAAACCAAGTTTAAATTACCGTCTCCAATTTCTCGGCTGGTTAAACTTGCTCCCTCTGGGAAATAACCGTCAAGCGAAAGAGCTATTTGAATGGCTTCTTGTTCTGATAATGGATGATATGCAGACACGGCTGTCCACCTCCGGTTTATAGTAGTTGGGCAGCAATGCCCAGTATTCATCTCAACATAGTATAATGTATATTATTTCGCCTTGGAATACCCTCATTTGATATAATGTTATCAATTATAGACAAGTTGGATGGAGGAAGTATAGTGACTGCACAAAAAGAACAACAGTCGATCGCTTTGAAAGAGTGGGCTGTCAGTGTAAAAGCGCTCGCAGAGGGGCAGCAAATTATCGTTATGCGTAAAGGCGGAATCATTGAAGAAACGCGAGATTTTCAGCTTATTAGCCCCTGCTTTTATTTAATGCCTGCTTACGAGCACCAGAAGAAACATCTTCTAAAGGAGCAATATGTTGACGGTTTGGATGAAACGTTAGCGAATTGGTCGATAGACATGGAAACGATTAAGCTAGAAGCTTACGCTGAGGTCGTTGAAGATATTGAAGTAACGGATCAAGAAACACTCGATCGTTTACGCGATTTGCATATATGGACAGATACGTTTGCAGAGGAAAGATTGCGCTGGAAAAAAACCAAGCCGCTGCATGTTTTATTGCTTCGAGTTTACCGATTGGAGAAGCCTTTGGAAATTTCGATGAGGCCTGCTTATAATGGATGCAAATCTTGGGTAAGAATGGAAGATGAAATACCATCTCCAAAGATTTTGCCTGTACTGGATGAAGAAACATTTCTGTCAGAAGTTCAAAAAATTAAAAATGCATTGGCATAAAAGATTTATTTTGATCAAAGGATCTTACGAGGAAAACCCATCTAATTGCCGATTAAAGGTGAAATAGGAGAAATATAAGCCGAAATCAACCTTTAGCTTTTCGTTTTATATCTACAATAAAAAGACATTATCAATGAATCAAAGACATCTCACATTGATTTATAACAAAAACTATATTAAAATGATTATTGAGAATCATTGAGAATCACTCTATAATAGAAAGTCTATTATTTATAGAAGTGACTGAGCGAATTAAACCAACCTTGGAGGGATCAGCATATTATGTCTACTCATTTTGTCATTGATGGTCTGAAAGCGGCTATCGACGGAAAAGAGATTTTGAAAGGTATTAACCTAGAAATTAAAGGTGGAGAAATTCACGCGATCATGGGCCCGAACGGTACCGGTAAATCTACACTGGCATCCGCTTTGATGGGACATCCTAAATATGAAGTAACAGAAGGAACGGCAGTACTAGATGGCGCTGACATCCTTGAAATGGGTGTTGATGAGCGCGCACTTGCTGGTTTGTTTCTTGCAATGCAATATCCAAGTGAAATTCCAGGCGTAACAAACTCTGACTTTCTACGCAGTGCGCTAAATGCACGTCTTGGCGAAGGCAATGAAATCTCGTTGATTAAATTCATTCGCAAAATGGAAAGCAAAATGAAAGAGCTTGAAATGAATGCTGAATTCGCTCATCGTTACCTTAACGAAGGTTTCTCAGGCGGCGAGAAAAAACGTAACGAAATTTTGCAAATGATGCTTCTTGATCCAAAAATCGTTGTTCTTGATGAGATCGATTCAGGTCTTGACATAGATGCACTTCGTATCGTATCACAAGGCGTAAATGCTATGCGTTCGGAAGATCGCGGTTTCCTTATCATTACTCACTATCAGCGTTTGCTTAACTATATTACTCCAGACTATGTACATGTTATGATGCAAGGCCGTATCGTTAAATCGGGTGGTCCTGAGCTGGCTGAGCGTTTGGAAAACGAAGGTTATGATTGGGTAAAAGAAGAGCTTGGAATCGAAGATGAAACGGTCGGTCAGGCTTAAGCAGAGAAGGGGGCAAAACGGATGAGTACACAACTATCAACGCAGGCCAACCGTCAAGCTGCTGAAGCGCTGGCACGTAGTAAAGGCGAGCCGAACTGGCTTGTTGAACTGCGCGGAGAAGCGGCAGACCTTGCCGGAACACTCGGATGGCCTAAGCCGGAGAAGGTTCGTATTGAACGGTGGAATTTGACAGCACTAGGAAACTACGAGCAACCGACAACGGTTGGAGCAATTAGCGAACTTCCACAAGCTGTTCGTGAATTGATCACAGAAGGAACTGAAAATTTGCTTGTTCAACGTAATTCCGGCATCGTATGGAATCAGTTTTCAAACGAATTGGCTAGCAAAGGCGTTATTTTCACAGATTTGGAGACGGCATGCAAAGAGCATGGCGACCTCGTTCAAAAATATTTGTTCCAAGCAGTAGCGAAGGACGAAGATAAGCTTACAGCACTTCATGCAGCACTTTGGAACGGTGGCGTATTCGTTTACGTTCCTAAAGATGTTGAAGTCGAGCTGCCGCTTCAAGCGATTTTCTACAATGATAATGCTGAAGCGACATTTGCTCCGCATATCTTGATCGTAGCGGACAATAATAGCCGAGTGACATATGTGGATTGTGTTGTATCCGAACCGGGAGCAAGCAGTGCTCCTTTCGTACATCCATCTGTTGTTGAAGTGTTCGTGAAGCCAGGCGCTCATGTTCGTTTCAGCTCCATTCACCATATGGCTGAGACGGGCGTGGATATGTCAATCCGTCGTTCGGTTATTGAAAATGACGGCCAAATGGAATGGATTATCGGTGATTTGAATGACGGAAATACGTTGTCAGACACGAAATCCATGTTGAAGGGCACAGGCTCTACTTCTGATGCAAAAGTTATCAGCGTAGGCAAAAATGCTCAACAAAACAGCTTGACGACGCAAGCCGTTCACTTCGGCAAAAGCTCCGACAGCAACATGGTAACACGTGCAGTAATGAAGGATTCCGCTTCAGCGATCATCAACGGAATTACAAAAATCGAGAAGGGTGCGACGAAAGCGAACGGTGTACAAACCGAGAAGGTGCTCATGCTGAGCCCTAAAGCGCGCGGCGATGCCAATCCGATTTTGCTTATAGATGAAGATGATGTAACAGCAGGCCACGCAGCAAGCGTGGGGCAAGTAAACCCTGAGCAGGTATATTACCTAATGTCTCGCGGTATATCTAAGCAAGACGCTGAACGTCTAATTATTTACGGCTTTTTGGCTCCAGTCGTATCGGAAATTCCAGTCGAGGCGGTACGCGGTCAGCTTCAGCGTTTGCTCGAAAGGAAGCTAGAGGGATGAATATAAATGCGATTCGGGAGCAGTTCCCGATATTGCATCAAGAAATAAACGGGCACCCGCTCGTTTATCTGGACAGCGCGGCATCTTCGCAGAAGCCGCGCTCCGTCATTGATGCGGTTAATCGGTACTATGAGCTGGATAACGCGAACGTTCATCGCGGTGTGCATACACTTGGTTCCAGGGCGACTGATGCCTATGAGGGAGCGCGCGAGAAGGTAGCGAAGTTTCTGAATGCGGGAGCACCGGAGCAAATTATTTTCACACGCGGTACTACAACAGCACTAAACTTGGTTGCTTCAAGCTATGCACGCAGTGTATGCGGTGAAGGTGATGAAATTGTCATCACACCGATGGAGCATCACAGTAATTTAATTCCGTGGCAGCAAGCTGCTAAGGCCACTGGCGCAACGTTGAAATATATCCCGATGCAGCCCGATGGTACCATTTCTCTTGAGGATATTGAGAAAACGATCACTCCACAGACGAAGGTGGTTTCCATCACTTACGTCTCGAACGTGCTCGGTCTTATAAATCCGATTAAAGAAATTACCCAAATTGCACATCGTAATGGTGCCATTATGGTCGTGGATGGTGCACAGAGCACACCGCATATGAAGATCGATCTCCAAGATTTGGATGTTGATTTTTATGCTTTTTCTGGTCATAAAATGTGTGGTCCTACCGGCATCGGCGCATTATATGGCAAGAAGGCACTGCTTAACAAGATGGAGCCGATTGAGTATGGCGGCGAGATGATTGATTTTGTTGATTTTTATGAGTCTACGTGGAAAGAGATTCCGTACCGCTTTGAAGGCGGCACTCCCATTATTGCGGGTGCGGTTGGACTCGGTGCTGCAATTGACTTCCTACAAGAAATTGGACTAGATGAAATTGATCAGCATGAGAGACGTTTAGCCACATATGCTTACGAGAAGCTATCTTCGCTGGAAGGCATCACATTGTACGGTCCGAAGCAAAATCGTGTAGGACTCATCACATTCAACTTGGATGATGTACATCCGCATGATGTTGCGACCGTGCTTGATTCCAAAGGCATTGCGATTCGTGCAGGCCATCACTGCTGCCAGCCGCTAATGCGTTGGTTGAATGTATCGGCAACGGCAAGAGCAAGCTTTTATTTATATAATACTGAAGATGAAATTGACCGCTTAGCCGATGCCTTACTACAAACAAAGGAGTTCTTCGGTCATGCAATTGGATGATTTATATCGCAGAGTCATTATGGATCATTATAAAAATCCTAGAAATCGCGGAACCTTGGATGAAGAATCAGTTACCATCAACCTGAATAACCCTACTTGTGGCGATCGTATATCGCTGCAGCTGCAGGTCGTAGACGGCAAAGTTGCCAATGCGAAGTTCAGTGGTGAAGGCTGTTCGATCAGCATGAGCTCTGCATCGATGATGACAGAGGCGATAAAAGGAAAAACATTTGATGAGGCGCTTGCCATGGCTGAGAAATTCTCAGCTCTAATGAAAGGCGAACCGGTTGAATTTGATGAATATGAGGAATTGGATGCACTTTCTGGTGTAAACAAATTTCCTGCAAGAATTAAGTGTGCGACACTAGCGTGGAACGCTTTACGCAAAGGGATCGAGCAGCAAGAATCACATTAAACTAGATTTATGAGGAGCGTGAATGACCATGGCTAAATCAATGCCGGAAATGGAAGATTATAAGTATGGTTTCCGTGACGAGCACAAAGCCGTATTCGAATCAGGCAAAGGTTTAACGGAAGAAATCGTACGTACGATTTCGGATATTAAAGGTGAGCCGGAGTGGATGCTGGATTTCCGCTTGAAATCACTGGAGCAATTTTTCAAAATGCCGATGCCTAAATGGGGCGGCAACATGGATGAGCTTGATTTTGACGACATCCAATATTATGTTCGTGCTTCAGACAAGCAAGGGAAAACATGGGAGGAAGTTCCTTCCGAAATTAAAGAAACATTTGACAAGCTGGGTATTCCAGAAGCTGAGCAAAAGTTTCTAGCCGGCGTATCGGCTCAATATGAGTCCGAGGTCGTTTATCACAGCATGCAAGAGGATCTTGAGAAGCAAGGCGTTATCTTCACAGATACGGATACTGCGCTTCGTGAGTATCCTGAGCTTATGAAAGAATATTTCGGAACGATTATTCCTCCGAATGACAATAAATTTGCTGCTTTGAACAGTGCGGTATGGTCAGGCGGAAGCTTTATCTACGTACCAAAAGGCGTAAAATGCGAAGTGCCTTTGCAGGCATACTTCCGTATTAACTCCGAGAACATGGGTCAATTTGAGCGTACGCTTATTATTGCCGATGAAGACAGCTCCGTTCACTATGTAGAAGGCTGTACAGCTCCCGTTTACAGCACAAACTCTTTGCACAGTGCGGTAGTTGAAATCTTGGTTAAGAAAAATGCACGCGTTCGTTACACTACGATTCAAAACTGGGCACCGAATATCTACAACCTGGTTACTAAACGTGCGGTAGCTGATGAGAATGCTACGATGGAATGGGTAGATGGAAACATCGGCTCCAAGCTGACGATGAAGTACCCAGCTGTTGTCCTTCGCGGTCGCGGCGCAAAAGGTATGGTATTGTCCATTGCCGTTGCCGGCAAAGGCCAGCATCAGGATGCAGGGGCAAAAATGACTCACCTTGCACCAGATACGAGCTCGACAATTATTTCCAAATCAATCAGTAAGCATGGCGGTAAAGTAACATACCGTGGTCTTGCATCCTTCGGACGCAACTCCGACGGCGCGAAAGCTAATATCAAATGTGATACGCTTATTCTCGATAATGAATCAACGTCAGATACGATTCCTTATAACGAGATTTTGAACGATAACATCACACTTGAGCATGAAGCAACAGTATCGAAGGTTTCTGAGGATCAACTGTTCTACCTCATGAGCCGTGGTCTGAGCGAAGCGGAAGCAACGCAAATGATCGTAATGGGCTTCATCGAGCCGTTCACGAAAGAACTGCCGATGGAATATGCGGTAGAGATGAACCGTTTGATCAAGTTTGAGATGGAAGGTTCAATCGGTTAATAAAAACGTAGGCGTATCAAGGGCTAAACGGTTTCAAAATATCGTATGATAACGTTTTGATACCGTTTAGTCAAATACGCTACTACTTTGAATTTCTATTTGCTAGTAAATCGGTGAATCCGTAGATATTTTCTACGGATTCTTTTTTTTATTTCTTTAAGCAATTTCTGCAATAAATCGGGGAAACGGAAATCAAAAATGATTATAAATGAACAGTAAAAAAAATGACATCGAAAAATCCTCGACTGGCTAGGTCGAGGAGATAACTAATACAGACTGTATAGAAATAACCCTATGATTCAAAGATTAAACAGGTTTACCTGTCAGACTGTTTTCAAACATATCAATTATAACGAGGAAATGTTCTGCTTCTCGGAATACATGATCCGCCAATAACGGATGAATGATACTTTTTATACGGCAGGCTTCAATAAGGTCTCGAGCTGTACTTTTAAAGTCACGAAGCGATTTAACTGACACTCTATTTTGATCAAGAAATTGGTCAAGTAGCGGAACAGTTTGCGATTGAGGTCGCATAGACTCTAAGTCCCTTGCTTGAAATAGTAACGTGTCAAATTCTTCACTGAAGTTATTCGCTTGTTCCACTAACTGTCGCTCTGAAGGATCAAGCAAGTGACTAATGAATTTGGCGTGGTCTGCCATGATTCTTAGAAAGAAAACATTCTCGTCGATAATAGCATCAGGCAGTGGCTGTAACTGACCTAAATTTAATTCCGACAAACGATTTCTGAAATAATTAGCTTCTCTGCTCACATGATCAACTAACAATGGGAAGTTGTTTGCACCTGGAAGTTTGCAAGTCAGAATTAAACCGAGCACTTTTCTTTTGAAAGCCCAAATGTAAGAAACAGCAGTATAAACTTCTTCATTGAATCTTTTAATTACGGTAGGATCTGTTTCAATTGTATAAGCATTAGATTTATTTTCGATTGATTCAAAAACGGCATAGAAATGATTTGCTTCATTAATTAGTTGTGTATCTTCACATCGGAAACCCAATTTAAGAAAAAGAGAATGCTCTTTCATAATACGAGACCAAAACCTAACTTCTTCTAGAGAACGAGCTACAAATGACTGATCTAACAATGGCGAAATCCTCCCTTGATACATTATCTTTAAGAGTACTGTATGAAAGGAAGGTTTGTTCTATTCCCTTCCTAGTATTCTAAGTAGCTTCATTTAGTCATAGTCGAAATGGAAGGTTCAATCGGTTAACGATAGAGCCAATAGGAAAAAGGGGCTGTCCCAAAGTAGAATTTTCTACTTTAGGGCAGCCCCGTTTCCATGTTCATCGTATCCGTCTATTTTTCGAGTAGAAGCTTTACTGCTTTCTCGAAATAGCTGCTAAGC
>NZ_JBFTSN010000049.1:0-43607 GCF_056400045.1 Paenibacillus sp. 01L418 | reverse complement strand
GGTCTACATGACCTCATTTAACACATTTTCCTTTGCCATACTTTCGCCATGTTCAGGAGCGTTCTGCTCAGACATAATTCAGTTAATAAGTACAGAAGTTAGTTTGTTTTATAACTGTCTTTAAGGAGGAATGGGCATGTTTAATAAAACGGTGGCGCTTCAACCTTTTGCTGATATTTCTGCGTATACGGAGGGGTTCAAGATTGTCTCGGCACAAATTGGCTCCGATGGCTGCATGTATGTTTTGCTCATTAACCAGATCCCAATACGGGAACGAGGTATGTTCGTCCCATCGACTCTAAAGAAACCATATACCTACAAGGTGCTGCTCGTAGAAAAAGATTATGTTGATGAAGTAGTGTTTGCGGATCAACATTTCAATTATCATTATGTTCAGCCGCTTCATAATCGTCTACTGTTAGTCGGAGCGCGCTGCTCTTACTATGGCGAAGGCAAGTATGATCTGAATGCTAAAGTGTGTGATTTTAAAGGGAATACGATCCGAGAATTTTTGCTTGGAGACGGCATTCAAAGTGTTCAGGTGACGGAGAAAGGGATCATTTGGACCAGTTATTTCGACGAAGGCGTGTTTGGAAACAACGGTTGGGATAAACCTGTAGGTGCGCAAGGTCTTCTAGCTTGGGATGAGAACGGCAATAAATTGTATGAGGATCAAGTGTCGGATATCGCCGATTGTTATGCGTTGAATGCAGCTAACGATGAGAAAGTTTGGTTTTATTATTATACAGACTTTTTGCTGGGCTGTATTTCCGGCGGAATCGAGCAGCCCAAGGTCACCTTTATAAATCCTGAGATTTCCGGCTCTTCGGGGTTTTGTACGGATGGTTATCACTTTCTGTTCGATGGTGGTTACGGAAAACACGGAACTTATATTCTTAAGAAAAATGAAAAACCGGGGAGCTTATCAGCAGGGTGCAAGATCCATTTTCTGAATGAAAAAGCTGAGCCGCTTGTCCCGTTAACACAGGATTTTCGAGAGAATCGAGTGCTTTTCAGTGAAGGAAGCTTGTTGTATCTGGTGTCAGTTGAAGAAGTGGTTTAGCCTTGGTCTCCTATTTCCATTGACTAATCTGGTTTATAGTTATAAACTCGTTACATGGGTTTATGATTATAAACCAGATAGGGGAGGTTATTATGAGTAACTTAAAGCTATGTGAAAGTGATTATCGCTTTATGCTAGTTGTGTGGGAGAGCGAGCCGGTGGCATCCGGAAGGCTGGTAACTCTTTGTTCAGAGAAACTCGGCTGGAAGAAGCCAACCACCTATACCGTGCTTCGGAAAATGTGTGAAAAAGGACTTCTTAAAAATGAGGATACAATGGTAAGCTCCATTATTCCAAAAGAGCAGATCCAGGCGTACGAAAGCGAGCATTTTATTGAGCGGACTTTTGAGGGCTCGCTGCCCCAGTTTCTCGTCTCTTTTTTCGGCAATAAAGCTCTCTCCAATAAGGAAGCTGATGAGCTAAAGCGTCTAATTGATGAGCATAAGGAGGGATGAGTATGGAAACGTTGTTTCTAAAAATACTCAATATGTCCCTCACGGCGTCTTATGTCATTATCGCCGTGCTTCTCATCCGTCTGCTGTTGAAACGGGCACCAAAGAAATATTCCTATATGCTATGGGCGATTGTACTGTTCCGCCTAGTTTGTCCGGTGTCTATTTCCTCCGAGCTCAGCCTCTTTAATGCTCCCCCCTTTGATATGACTGCAGCACAAAAGAGCGGCGAAGCGGCACTGAGCTATGTCCCAGCGGACATCGGCTATATGGAGAAGCCGGGAATGACGGTAGGCATACCGACCGTAAATGTCATGATAAGCGACACGCTGCCTCCAGCAGACCCGACTGCTAGCGTAAATCCTTTGCAAATATGGATACAGGCCGGTACTGTTCTATGGTGTTTAGGTACCCTTTCGCTGCTTGTTTACAGCTTGGTGACCTATTTCCGATTGAAACGCCGTATGGCTACAGCAGTCCGTTTGGATAAACATATATTCGAGTCCGACAGCATCCGGTCGCCATTTATTCTTGGCTTTATCAAACCGCGAATTTATATTCCCTTTGGGCTTCAGAAGCAAGAACGAGTTTACATTCTGCAGCATGAAGCCTACCATTTAAAGAGGAAAGATCACCTAATCAAGCCGCTTGCCTTTGTGGTTCTTGCTTTTCACTGGTTTAATCCGCTTGCTTGGCTTGCTTTTATATTAATGGCCAAAGACATGGAGATGAGCTGCGATGAAAAGGTGCTATCGGAGACGGGTTCAGGAATCGCGAAGGAATATTGCACATCATTGCTCTCCTTTGCGGCAAACCGCCGCTTACCGTCTGCTAGTCCGCTAGCCTTTGGAGAGACAGGCATCCGTGAGCGCGTCAAAAATATATTACGCTTTAAGGCGCCCAAAAAACGGGTGATTGTATTCTCAGCAGCTGCTTGTATAATTGCTGTTGCCGTCTGTGCAACGAATCCAATCGTGAATGGGGCGCTGCAAGAGACTGGAGAACCGTATGGCAGCTATCGCTTTGAGGAACAGGTGTATATGAATTTACTGAGCTCGTTTGTAGCTGTCGATGGGTTTAAGGAGTACTATACATTTACCAAAAACTCGCTTATTATAACCGACGGAGCCGGCAATCAACAGAAAATGAAGGCTGTTTATGAACGGAAAGCTTTAGATGTGCAAAAGTTTAATGAAAGCTTTATGCCTAGCATTAATGTTCCTAATATTTTAGGTTATAAAGAAAGATATGAGTATGTATTAACCGATTCTGCCGTTGATCCTGAATATCGTCTTTTTCTGCTGGATGATGAGATATGGCTGGCAAAAACACATAAGGATAACGTCAATACTTTAAAGAGTGAATATATTTGGAGCATCTACAAAATTTCGAAGCTAGACGAGGAAATAGTAGAATCGGAATCTATAGTGGGAACTCAAGACGGTGTTAATGCTTTTTTAGCTTTGCAAAAGGAATTTAATTCAGGCTACGACACAGACAAGTGTTATAACATCACACCACAATCTATTAGTGAAAACTCTGAATATAGTATTTTCAAATATGACAAATCTGCCGCATCATTTTTGTTATATAAGGGAGTTGTCTATCCGCTTGGCGAGTGGTTTGGCGGGCTAGGCGTAACCAGCATGACTCTAGCCGATATGAATAATGACGGGGATTCCGAATTGTATTTTACATACTCATGGGGTTCTGGCCTTCATCGCTCTCATGCGGCTTATTTTGACCCGTCTGCCAAAGAAATTGTAATCTTACCCTACACAAATATGAATAAGGACATGACCCTCGTGAATCATGGTGACGGCAGTCTATCTCTATATGGAGCAGACATATCAAATCTAATAGATTTTGCCCATTTCGATAGGAAGAAAACTGATTTTATATCGGATATTGTATATGAGAAAGGGCAGATCTTATTAAGTGCAGCAGCTAATGAGTAAAGACGAAGGCGAACGCATTGATAGGTATTATGAAAGCTTCATATGCATAGAAGGTAGAAGCTCAAATCACGGTAATTGAGGATGCAGCTTTCACTGCTAAGATCCAATTTCCATCCCAAAATCATTTTTCTAACGAACCGTATTGCCCTTATTATGTAGAAAAGTACAACTATTTTATTTTAACGAATCTGGATAACGTTATATCATGCTTTATTRGGTGTTATGAGCTGCTTTTCTCGAATTAACGATTCTGGAGTTCGTTACAATTTTAATCGACTACCTATGGCTTAAATAGGACCTATAAGGTTCGTAAGCTATAGGAATGGTAAGAGAAGGGCACCTTCTGCCTAAGCTCCATCAAAAAACAAAGCTGGGTCTGTTTCAAGCGTAGGTAACTCTACTTTTGGGACAGCCCTTTTTTAAATTAAGGAGTGGCGATAAGATACGAAAAAAGACTAACCGTTCTCTGTTTTCGTTTATTTCATTCCTTTGTTCTACTTTGAATAAGCAAAAATATTCATGTTTATGTCAGCGTTTACATCGCATCTAGGTTCGGGTAAAGTGATGGAATAAGGGGGATCGCATATGCGTAGAAGTTGGCTGCTGGGACTTATTGTGTGTACAGGTGTAATTCATCTTGCGACGTTATCAGTGGAAAGTACGGTGCTGCATTGGATATTCAAGCTTCTGCCAATTGCGCTCATTATTACGCTCGTTGTTTGCAGTGTACCAGATGGACGCGGCCAAGCGGTTTATAGGAAGCTGATTCTGACAGGGCTGCTGTTTAGCCTATTGGGAGATGCGTTTCTACTGCTTCCTGATGATCCGTGGTTTGTGTTCGGGTTGGGTGCGTTTCTAACGGGGCATTTGTTTTATGTGGCTGCAATGGTTGCTCGTTGGTTTAAGCAGCAATCGCTTATGAGCTGGTACGGTGTGCTTGCGGGCTTGATTATCGTCATTTACTCGGTGCTGCTGGGCAGTCGCTTTTATGAGCATATTTCGGGGGAGGAAAGCTTAAGCGGGTTATGGATTCCCGTCGTTGTCTACATTACCGTTATTGGAGCGATGTGCTTTACGGCAATTATGAGCCGCAATGCGTTTGCGATTGTTGGTGCGATCCTATTCGTTGCATCGGACTCGATACTGGCTTGGAATAAGTTTGTCGCAGAAGTGCCTTATTCAGGTCTCCTTATTATGTCTACTTACTTCGCAGCTCAATTGTTGATTGCTTCAAGTGTACAGAAGGTCGAGAATGTTGGAGCGGCGGCCGCTAAGCCTTAGAACATCCCTCTGTGATTAAGAATACGAACTTGATAATTGTGAATCAAATTGGATCGAGAACAAGTGTCGCCTGACACCTGATCCAAAAGCGCTTGCGATCGTAGGAGATCCCACATGAACAGCGATGAGTACCGAAAAGCGAGTTATAGGATGGAGGGAACTCGCGATTTACACGGCGAACCTCGCAAACTCTCTGCTATCCCTTGGAACTCTACGCAGCTTGTTGGCCTTTGCTTGGGTATCGATATGTGCTCCGGGAGGAACGAACCGATTGGGGGCAATTAGACGTTTGGAGTTGTTTATCTTAGTGTTATTGTTGAATGATGGTTTCCAAAGCTTAATATTATTCCCCGTGTCTTATTCTCCTCATGAGCAGTTTATATGCCTTCCAATTTAAACTATTCAGCATGTCTGTGAATGTCACAAGATTTTCAGGTTATCTATCAGGAGTATGCCTTCCCAACCCATTGAACTGCCGTATACACACCAAAATCTATTAATCTCCATATGATAGTAGTAATTCTACTAATATTAAGGAGATGATAGGAATGATGAGAACAGGGGGAAGCAAGAGCGGAGGAGACCGAAGTTCAGGTTGCACATGCTCAAAGAACAGGAGCCATGGCGATAAAAGTGAAGGCCACAAGAGTGGAGGCCACAAAAACGAAGGACATAAAAGCGAAGGCCACAAAAATGAAGGTCACAAAAATGAAGGTCACAAAAGCGAAGGCCATAAATGCTGCTGCGGTAAAAGCAGTGGAAGCAACAGCAATATTTTAAAAATTCTTTTGCGAATTGGTGTAGGAACACCTAATGTTCGGATTCATTTTGATGGAACATCGCATGTAGGCGTTTATTTGGGCATTTCAGATGGCAGCGTCATTCTTAATGTAAGAGGTGTCGTAGCATATATTAAAATTACTTCTATAACGGCTGTAGAGTTAGGTGTTAAAGTCAATAGAAAGTGTAAGAGAAAACAGTCGTGGAAATGCAGAAAAACATAAGCTAAATGTGTGTACTCACTGGATATAACAACCGTACTGTTAGCAAGAAGGCCGTGTTCATTTCCTTGTTTGGGTGGCACGGTCTATTCATTATTCCTATCTATACAAACAAAAAAAGGGCTAGAAGCCCTTATTGCCGTAGATATGACCCAGATGGAGCTAGCTCACTTATTGTTATGATCGAAGCTTGCTTTTCCATCACCATATAACACGGGAAAATGATTAATCTTGGGGACGAGTGCCGGGCTCCAGGCCAGTAGAAGTCGCTGTCTTAATAAGCCGGACCGATAGGTCGCTATGCAGCCGAATTTGGCAGGATAGTCGAATAGCTGCATCCTCGATTCCTTTGTTGCGAAGAACTGTCGCTTCTGCCTCGCTCATCTCGCCTGCATCTCCAGAGAGAACTTCTACAGCGCATGTCGTACACCTAACGTTCCCGCCGCATCGGTGCAGGACGTCGACTCCATTATCCTCTAACATTAGCACAAGCTTTGTGCCTTCAACTGCCTGAATGGCGTTTCTTCCTTCTACTTGAACCGTTGGCATTTGCCATTCCTCCTCGAATTGTTCATCCTCATATTACCTAACCAGCTTATATTAAACCATTATCTTATAGAATAAGTCCAATTCTATAGCCAAACTCTTTTTATAGTACGAAAACCCACAAGAGGGGGGCAATTTTCAGAGTATCTTTCTTAAAAGTAAAATAGCTAAAATAAAAAGAATCATAACCATTAAGATCATTCATCCAACGGGTTTCGGTTCTTTAATATCGCCAGCTTAGCGGGATGCAGCGGCCACCCAGTGGCTTTTTTTCACTTCTAATAAAATTAGCATTATGTTAGGTGAACTAGACAAGAACAATCACTACTATTATTATAATTCTTATAATAATACGATTTATTTTGAATTGTGAGAAATGATATAGTTGTCATTATGTTATATGTATGTGGAAATGATTATGGGATGGGAGTGATGGCTGCGATGCAGGAATACGAGTATGAGTTTGCTGATTTCATTTACTATACGCCTGGGCAACTGGAAAAGGAATGTCGTATATGGCCGGTTCGAGCGGGTCGCTGTTTGGCCAAGCCTAACTATAAAGTGGGACCCAAGAGGATCGAGTGCTACAGCCTTCACTTCGTGCAGGAGGGAATGGTTCGGCTGCAGTACGAAGGCAAGCAGGTGGAGCTGGAGAAGGGCGACGTGTTTTGTTTATTTCCTTATCGTAAATATTTCTACGACATGCTTCCCTCTGATCGGCCGCTTCAAATGAGCTGGTTGGCGGTGGATGGCGATAGGGCAATGGCGTTGCTAGAGCTTGCGGGCTTAACGCATGAGTATCCGTTTCGCAAGAAGGCGCTGACCTCACGAGTCAGAGCATCGGCAGACCAAGTCATTCATACGCTTGAGGGGGCTCAGCGGTGGAATCCGGCAGGTGCGCTTGAGCTGCAAAGCCATATTTGTGCCTTATTCGCCGGGTTGATTCCGGAGTCGGTACCTGCTCAAGAGGCCGAGCTTGCCGGTTGGATTCATGAATGCATGAAATACATAGAGCTGCACGCCTCAGAGGGAATATCCGTCCAACAGGTAGCAGATTTCGCGGGTGTTCATCGTTCCTACTTTACCCAAGTGTTTACAAGCCAAGCGGGTATGCCGCCAATGAAGTACATGCAGAAGATCCGCATGGACAAGGCGAGGCAGCTGCTAATGGATACAGACGCGACGATAACGGAGATTGCTCTATCCCTTGGGTATCCGAATCTATATACGTTCACCAGAGCTTTCAAGACTTATTTTAAGGAATCCCCCTTAACTCTGAGAAAGACATTTGGATAAGCTCAAGTAGGTACAATATATTTGAAAACGATTACAAGATAAACACTTCCTTATGTTCAAAAAGGAGATTTCGCGATATGAAGTTATCCACCCTTCAACGATGGATTTCGCCCCGTTTAAGCATCCAAGGGAAGATATTCATCGCATTCAGTCTAGTCGCCCTGCTTTCCATATTATCCGTATCTGGCATTGTCTATTTGAATATGCGCGAGACGATAAAGGATAACGCAGTTACTTCGGTATCGGATAGTATTCGCCAGGCGGATGAATCCCTAAATATTATGCTGGAGGAGATCGACCGGCTGAACACGGTAGTAGTGACTAACAAAAACACGGTGATCGATACGCTGCTCAGTCCATCGGAAGAGATCAGCTACGAATGGTTTTTAGAACAGAAGCGGATTGAAGAATTTCTATCGGTGCTGATCGATTATAAGCCTTACATTTCTAGGATTGCCGTTGTTGGGTTGAATGGAAAGGTTTTTTTCTCCGGTGGTCCTTGGCTGGACCGGACGGTCCTTGGGTCACAGATGATGGATTATACGCTTGGAAACGGATCGCGCCATGCCTATTTGAAGCAGACCGGCGTGTCGGATGCCATTACCGTAGGCAGAGAAATCCGTTATGACCGCGAGACAATCGGCGTAGTCATGGTCGATTTAAACTATGATTTCATTAAAAAAACGTATGGAGTGAAGCCGACCGCCGATAGCATGCTGTATGTGCTCGATAAAGAAGGCGGATTCGTGTATCAGTCCGAATCGGCGCCGTCTTTTGCTCCTCCTATTGAGAAGATTGTAAGCATTAAGCAGGAATTCAAAGGCCCTGGCGATGCGGCGGAAATGATCATAGATGGAAGAACCTACACCGTTGTTAGACGTTCATCGGAATATACGGGCTGGACTACACTGGCGCTAATACCGATGGATTCACTGCTTAGTGAATCTGCGAATCTTCGCAAGCTGATGGCTGAAGTATCGGTATTTGTTTTGGCCATCGTGTTAATCTGCTCACTGCAGGTGTCCTCCCGGATCACCATAAATATTCGGCGTCTGAAGTCCATGATGATGCGGGTGAAGGACGGGAATTTGGAATTTCCAATGAAGGAAATCAAAACGAAAGACGAGGTAGGCCAGCTGTACCACGTCTTTATCGGTATGGTGGAGGAATTGAAACGGCTGCTGGAAGGAATTCGAATCAGTGAGAAGGAGAAGCGCGAAGCGGAGTTGACGGCTCTTCAGGCGCAGATACGTCCACATTTCCTATACAATTCCCTAAATACAATCAAATACTTGGCTAAGCTGAACGGTGTGCCCAATATCGAGGAGGTATCCGGCTCTTTAATCGAGCTGATGCGCGGGGTTTTAGGTAATTCCAATGAATATCTTACGGTTCGAGAGGAACTGGACTATGTAAGAAGTTATATCTCCATCGTGAAATATAAATACATGCAGCCAATTCCGGTGTATGAGGAGATTGAGGATGAAGCCCTGCTGGAATGCCGGGTGCCCAAGCTTATGCTGCAGCCTATTGTGGAGAACGCCATCATTCATGGGATCGGCTCGCTGGAGGAAGGGGGAGCGGTCATGATTCGCGTTTGCGAAGAGAATCACAACCTAAAAATAGAAGTGACGGACAATGGCAAAGGTATGACCCTGGAGCAGATGGGTTTGCTGCTGGGCGAGCATAGCAAAGGAGAGGCTCCATCACGTTTCAGTGGCATGGGAGTGCGTAATGTGCATGAACGAATTGTTCGCATAAATGGAGAACCTTACGGTGTAAAGCTGTACAGCGAGCTGGGACTATATACGAAGGTCGTAATTACACTTCCCGTTCTACGGGACACGGAAAAATTAGATCATGAGGTGATATAGGTTATGTTTCAAGTGCTGTTGGTTGATGACGAGCCGCTGGTCCGCAACAACTTATCGACGCTAATCAATTTCCGGAAACACGGCTTTGAAATATGTGGTGAAGCGCACAACGGAGTCATGGCCCTGGCATTGATCGAGCAGTCTCCGCCGCATATCGCCATTATAGACGTAAATATGCCTGAAATGAATGGTGTGGAGCTAAATCGAACGATCAAAGAAAGATATCCTGCCATTAAGACGATTATGCTTAGCAGCTTTGACGACTACGATTATGTGCGTGATTGCTTGAAAAATGGCTCCATTGATTATTTGCTGAAGCATCGTCTCGACGGAGCAACGCTGATTGACATGTTGAACAAAGCGGTTCTTGCACTGCGGCAGGAGGATCGGCTGTTGGAGGACCGCAATGATCAGAAAGCGATGGCAGAACGAATGAATCCCGTGCTCATCCGTGGTTATATTGCCGATTTGGTAAGAAGGAAACCGCAGTCCGCCCAGGAGCTTGAAGTCTTTGCACGGAAGAATGGGCTATATCCTCAAACGGTGAGCTACGCTGCAGCGTCTCTTCAGATTGTCCCTTTCCTGCTGCTGACGCAATCCTGCAGCGACGTACAGACCAATCGGCTCGTCCAGCAGGCTGTTGAGATCATGCAGCAGAGTCTGGGTGATATACAAGAACGTACAGCTGCCTACCTTGAGAACGGACGTATGGTTGTCGTTTTTTCGTTCAAGGAACGAAGCGAGCATGCAGCCGCAAGCGAGGCTGACCGAATGATGAGCAAGCTTCGCCACGCGCTGGAGCTATTCCTGAATTTAAAGTGCGTCTATGCTGTCGGACATTTATGCAGCAGCCTGTCACTTCTTAGAACGAGTTACGGTTCCGCAGAGCGATTGCTTGACTTTTCACCCAATGAGGAACTGACTGGCCAAGTGAATGGAGGGGGAAATGGCATATACGGACAGCGCGTCTCTTTAACCATCGAGGAGCAGAAACAGCTGCTGCTCTCAATCGAGATGCTGGATAAGGACGGCATGCAGCGGCTGATTTTATCCGTATTCGATTCGATTAAGGGGCAGCCCATTCACTCTCATTCCGTGCAAATGATCATCAGCGAGCTTCTGCATATCGCGGATAAAGTGTTGAAGAAATGGCTGCCTCAGCATGGCTCTGCGATGGACAAGCTTCCTGCAAGGAGCGAACTGGGCAGATTAGACAGCGTCGGAGAGATGGAGCAATGGCTGCAAGCCTTCTATGCCAGCCTGTTGAGCCTGCTCAAGGAGACCCATTCAGTGGGACCGTATTCACGGCATGTATCGCAAGCGATAGGATTCATTCTGGAAAGATATTCAGGCAGCGTCACCCTGGAGCTGGCAGCGGACGCCATCAGCCTGAATCCATCGTATTTAAGCAGAATATTCAAAGAAGAGACGAAGTCGACGTTCTCAGAATATTTAAACCGGATCCGAATCGATGCTGCGCGCAAACTGCTAGAGAACGGTCAATACTCGCTCAAGCAAATCAGCAGTCAAGCGGGCTTTTCTTCCTACAACTATTTTTTTAGAGTGTTTAAGGAAATGACCGGCGTGACGCCCCAAACGTATTTGAACGGTTTGGGAGGCGGGGGAGCTGAAGCGAAGTTGTAAAATATGTGGAGTAAATAGTCATATTATTATAACTTTGTGGCGAAACGGGTGAATTATAATGAGTGGACACCGCTGGCAAACGGTTACACCATTCGGTGAATAGAACATTGGAGGTCACAGATTTATGCGTAGACACTGGGGAAGAAACGCACTTACTACGATGATCGTTTCCGGTCTGATCCTGACCGGCTGCAGCAACAACAACGGAGGCTCAAAGACAGAGAATCAGCCTTCGCCTGCTTCTGAAAGCGCTGTTAAAGCGGAAGGATTCCCGATCGTGGAGCAACCGATCAAGCTCAAGATGTTCACACGAATCGCGCCTGCTAACGGGCCGTTCAAAGATATGCCGGTGTTCCAAGACTATGAGAAATTAAGCAACATTCAGGTAGCATTTACCGAAGCTCCTACAGACGGCTTCGCGGAGAAAAAAAATCTATTGTTCGCTTCCAACGAGCTTCCCGATGTATTGTACCGTTCGGAACTCAATCCGCTTGAGACTATTCGCTACGGGACGGCCGGACAGCTTATTCCGCTGGAGAATTTAATTGAGCAGTATGCACCAAATTTGAAAAGCCTAATGGAGCAATATCCAGAGATCCGCTCGGGCATTACGACTCCGGAAGGACACATTTACTCGATTCCCGGTATCGTAACGACCGGCTCGGCGCGTACGGACAAACGCTGGATCAATAAAGCGTGGCTCGAGAAGCTGAACTTGGAAGAGCCCAAAACGACGGATGATCTATATAAAGTGCTCCTTGCTTTCCGGGATGGAGATCCGAACGGCGACGGCAAATCGGACGAAATTCCTATGACTGCGCGTAAGGCGGCAGCGGGGATACCTATCGTAAATATGATGGCAGGATCGTTTGGCTTGGATTTGCAGCTCGGCTATAACATCAACATCGAAGACGGCAAGATCAATATTTGGAGCAGCGACGAGAAGCACAAAGAGTTGCTTATGTACTTGAACAAGTTGTATAAGGAGAAGCTTCTGGACCAGGAAATCTTCACGCATACGGAAGCACAATATCTTGCTAAGCAAGGCTCAGGCAATACGGGTCTTTTCTTCGACCAGACGAACAACAACTTCTTGCCGATCCAGGATCAATATGTCGGCACCGCTCCTCCAGTTGGTCCGCATGGCGACCAGATGCAAAGCCCGGTAGCGCCGGTGCCACGCGACTTTGGAGCGTTCGCTATTACATCTGTGAACAAATATCCGGAAGCGACTATACGCTGGATCGACTATTTCTACAGTGACGAGGGCTCCACCCTGCTACGCTTTGGCAGAGAGGGCGAGCATTACGAGCTGAAGGATGGCATGCCGTATTACAAAGAGGATTTTCTGGCAATAACAGGTGCGCAGGGAAAAATGACACCGTACGCAGGCGGCGGCGCGCCTCACTTGATCAGCGACAAGGTAGCGTCTTTCATCAATCCACCGCAAGTTCAAGAGGCATACGCGAAGCTGGAGCCGTACATGCCGAAGATTCGTTATGCTGCTCCGATGTTCAATGAAGAGAACGCTCAGAAAGTTAACATTCTGCGCAACGACATCGACAAATATATCGACGAGCAAAGCACGAAGTTTATCGTTGGCGCGATCAGCTTCGATAAGTGGGAGGAATTCCAGGCTACTTTGAAAAAAATGAAGATCGACGAGCTGGAACAGCTCTATCAAGAAGCTTACGACAAGATGGAGAAATAAGACCGAGACCGTATGAATAAGGAGTGAATGCTCATGAAGAGCGCGCAAGAAGGTGCAGCCGCTCTGTCCCATATCCAGCCGAGGCGCGGATCCAGCCTGATCAGGAATATAGCCAAACGGTATGATCTGTATCTTATGCTGCTTCTGCCGATAGCCTGGTACTTAATCTTTAACTACGGTCCACTGTACGGCCTGCAAATCGCATTCAAAAATTTCAATCCGGCAAAGGGCATTTTCGGAAGCCCTTGGGAAGGCTTTGGGCATTTCGAACGGTTTTTTGACTCGTATTATTTCTGGAGGCTGTTATGGAACACGGTGTCCATCAACTTGTTCTCTCTGCTCATCGCATTCCCGGTTCCGATTATGCTCGCTCTAATTGTTAACGAAATCCGAAGCAAAACCTTTAGCAAATGGCTGCAAAATATTACGTATATCCCTCATTTCATTTCGGTTGTCGTTATCGTAGGCATATTGAACGTATTCCTATCACCGACAGGACCGATCAATATGATGATCGAGGCATTCGGCGGCACTTCAGTCCGATTCATGGAGGCAGCCGGCTGGTTCAAGACGATCTTCATCAGCTCAAACATATGGCAAAACATGGGGTGGCAATCGATTATCTACATTGCGGCGCTCAGCGGAGTGAATCCGCAGCTATACGAAGCGGCCAAGATGGACGGGGCATCGAGGCTGAGGCGCATATGGCATGTCTCGCTTCCAGGCATAGCTCCGGTCATCGTGATCCTGCTCATTCTGGATATCGGCCATTTCATGAACGTCGGCTTTGAGAAAATTTTGCTCATGCAAAACAACTTGAATTTGGAATCAAGCGACGTCATCTCCACGTTTGTCTATACGACAGGCATATTGAAGGGAGAATACAGCTACACGGCGGCTATCGGACTGTTCAACTCGGTCATCAATCTCATCCTGCTGCTGATGGTCAACCGGTTCGCGCGCAAGACGTCAGAGACGAGCTTATGGTAAAGGAGGGAACCCAGTCATGTCGAAGCAACAAGCCATAAGAAAACCATCGGATGAACGGGCGTTCGACTTCGTTATATACGTGATCGCCGCAATCATCATTATTATTGTGCTGTATCCGCTGCTCTTTATTGTCAGCGCTTCGTTCAGCGATCCGTCCAAGGTGCTGAATGGAGATGTATGGCTGCTTCCGAAGGGCGTGACCTTGGGAGCGTACAAGAGCATTTTGCACAACGATAAAATTTGGACAGGGTACCGCAATACGATCGTTTATACCGTGGTCGGTACGCTCATCAATATCATCATGACGATATTGGCGGCGTATCCATTGTCCAGGCCAGATCTTCCCGGGCGCGGCAAAATTATGGTCTTGATCACGCTCACTATGTTTTTCGGCGGCGGATTGATTCCAACCTATATGCTGGTTAAGGAACTGGGAATGGTGAATACCATGTGGGCGCTGATCGTCCCGGGGGCGATCGCCACGTACAATCTAATCGTTATGCGGACTTACTTTCAATCAAGCATTCCATGGGAGCTGCAGGAGGCAGCTCACATGGACGGCTGCTCCAACTGGCGATTGCTGTTTAGCATTATATTGCCTCTATCCAAACCGATATTGGCTGTTATGGTTCTATTCTATGCGGTGGGTCATTGGAATTCGTACTTCGCCGCGCTGATCTATATCCGCGACGAGGCTCTGCATCCGCTCCAGCTTGTGCTGCGTGAAATTCTCATGATCAGCCAATCCGCAGGCATCGAGGGCGGAAGTGTCGGGCTGGAGGATCAAATTCTGCTTGCCGAGAGCATTAAGTTCGCGGTCATTATCGTCTCTACTTTGCCGGTATTGATCATGTATCCATTCGTGCAGCGGCATTTCGTCAAGGGCGTTATGATCGGATCGCTTAAAGGTTAACATCGTAACCATTATGACAAATCAGTTGGAGGTTTATTTTGAAAACTAACGCAAAGATTACGATTGATTGCAGTCATGCGAGCGAGCATGCAGTTAACCCTTACCTGTTCGGTCATTTCGTTGAAGACATTCGGGATCACATGGAAGCGATGCTCGCATTCCCGCTTAAGGATATGGACTTCGAGAGCGAGGCCGTGTCGAAGAAAGAGATTTCCGGTAGCTGGTACGCCTATACGAATGGACGAAATACCAAGTACGCGTTGGAGGCGCCTGCACCGAAGCATTCCTATTATCATTGAAGCTGTCGATCGGCGCTCGGAAGAGCTCCTTGGACAAGTCCGGATCGAGCTCGAAAGTCACAATTGGCGTGAGTACGAAGCGCAGCTGTCTATTGCTCGCGAATGCGTCGACGCCGAACTCAGGGTATACATTCCGGATGACCACCAGAGATGGTGCGATCACGTGTCCACCGGTATGCTTTGGATTGACCATGTATCTGTATTGCCGATAGATTGCATCGCCATGGTGAAGCGTGAAGTCATCGACATGACGCGTGATTTGAACGCGGGGATGATGAGGCTTGCCGGCAACTACATCAGTGCCTACCATTGGGAGCACGGTATAGGTCCTGTTCTCGAAAGACCAGTCATGTACAACGAAGCATGGGGTGGCTGGACCAGTAAATATTTTGGCACGGACGAATTTATTCGGTTTTGCCGGGAACTTCAAGTGGAGCCGCTCATCTGCGTAAATGACGGATCGGGTACGCCCGAGGAAGCCGCTCAGTGGATTGAATACTGTAATGGCGGCGTCGATACGCCAATGGGTGCGAGGCGTGCGGCGAACGGAAACCCCGAGCCTTACAATGTCCGCTATTGGGAGATTGGCAACGAGGTATGGGGACAGTGGCAGGTAGGTACGTGTTCTGCGGATCAGTTTGCAAAGCGTACGGTTTCCTTCGCCGAAGCTATGAAGGCCAYAGATCCCTCCATCGTCCTGCTGGCTTGCGGACACTACGAGCAGGAGTGGAACAAGACCGTCCTTGATCTCGCTGGTGAACATTTTGATTATCTTACCTTACATTTGTATCACGGCTATGGACCATTCGGCATGAACCAGAATACGCCGTCGGAGGATCGATATAAAGCGATTGCTGCTTATCCCGAGTTTACCCGTCACCACATAACAAAGACGACAGAGCATATTCTTGCGAATGCGAAGCATAGCCATGTGAAGCTGGCAATTACCGAATACAACACGATGTATTACCCGAACACGATTCGTAAAGGGCTGCCGAATGAGCATACATTAGGTGCGGCAGTAGCCAATGCTGCTAACCTGAACGAAATGATACGCTGCAGCGATATGGTTCATATCGGCAGCTTCTCCGATCTGGTAAACGGCTGGCTCGGCGGATGTATTCGCGTTGGCGATTATTATGCCGATCAATATTGCGGCAAGGAACCCGGCTGGAGCGGCTTGCCCCTTACCGTATACGGAACGCCAACGTATGAAGTGATGAAGCTGTACGCAAATCGTGATGTTCGGCATCTTGTTCACGCCACAGCCGAGTGCGGAAATTTTGCTGTTCCGTCACTCAGGGAGACGCCTATCTCTCTGGAGTCGCTGCCTGATCTCGATGTTGTGGCAGGCACGAACAGCGGTCGCACCTCCGTCACCGTGTTTATCGTAAACCGCAGCTTAAATGAGGTGAAAGCGACGCTTGAACTGCAAAACTTCGAGGCTTCGGAAGAAACGATTTTATATGAAATTACGGGAGATTCCTACGACGATATCAATTCCGTGTTTGAGCCGGAACGGATTACAGGCAAGAAAAGAGTCGTCCCTGCCGAAGAATGGAAGCTCGGCTATCCGCTGCGCCCTACATCTGTTTATGTACTGGAAATTTTGGCGAAGCACAAGAATTAGGAGGTACGGCATGACAACAAAGGCATATATCAAAGACTATCCCAGACCACAATTTGTACGCGACAATTGGCTAAGCTTAAATGGCGAATGGAACTTCCGCTTCGATGACCGCGGTTTGGGAGAGAAAGAAAAGTGGCACGAGAAATTCGAAGAGACCCACAAAATAAACGTGCCTTTCACGTACGAAACCAAAGCGAGTGGGATTGGAGACGAAGAATTCCATCCGCAAGTATGGTACAACAAAGCTGTTCACATCCCGATGGAAGCTGAAGGGAAACGGGTTATCCTTCATTTCCAAGCGGTGGATTACGAAGCTAAGGTGTGGGTGAATGGAACGTTAGCAGGCCAGCACATAGGCGGCTACGCGGCTTTCTCGTTCGATATTACTGATTATCTCGCATTCGGAGCTGATAATCTAATTACAGTGAAGGTGGTAGACAGCAATAGCTGCTATCAGCCTCGAGGCAAACAGCGCTGGACCAAAGACAATTTCGAATGCTTCTATGTCCAGACGACCGGGATATGGCAGACGGTATGGATGGAATACGTGGAGGAACAGAGACTTGACGCCGTCAAAATCACGCCGGATTTCGACCGTTCCATCGTCCGTTTCGATTATGAGGTGCATGGGGTGGAGGAAGCGGGAGCCGGCGATTTAAGGCTGGAAGCTATCGTTACGTTCAAAGGCAAGCTTGTGAAACGGGTTAGTCTAGCGATCGACCGCCCTTGCCTAACTGTTGAGGTTGATCTGCTGCATGAGGCAAACGGGCCTTGGAAAAGAAGCTTCTGGTCTCCTCAGCATCCGAACTTATACGACGTGGAATTTGTGCTGTATGCGAAGGATCAGGCTGTAGACAAGGTGTTCTCCTATTTTGGCATGCGAAAAGTCTCTATTAAGAACGGCAAGGTGCTGCTGAACAATGTTCCCATCTACCAGAGAATGATTCTGGATCAGGGCTATTGGACAGAAAGCCATCTGACTCCACCAAGCGAGGAAGCCTTAATTGAAGATATCGATCACATTCTAGCAATGGGCTACAACGGCGTGCGCAAGCATATGAAGATCGAGGATGCCCGCTTTCTCTATTGGTGCGATGTGAAAGGTTTGCTTGTGTGGTCGGAGATGGCGGCTACTTTCGAGTTTCATGACCGGGCGGTCGATGCGTTTACAAAGGAATGGCTGGAGATTGTGAGGCAGCAATATAATCATCCAAGTATTATTACTTGGGTGCCATTTAATGAATCATGGGGCATCTCTGCTATTCTGCGAGATAAACGGCAGCAGAAGTTTACCGAGGGCATCTATCATTTGACTAAATCCATTGATCCTTACCGTCCAGTCATCACGAACGACGGCTGGGAGCATAYGGTATCCGACATTTTAACGCTGCATGACTATGTAGCTACAGGTGATGGTTTCCTGAAGCGTTATGCGGACAAGGATGCGATTTTGGCCAATGAAACGACTTGCAATCAATGGAAGTACGCGTTAGCCGAAGGATACGAATATCAAGGTCAGCCGATCATCATCAGCGAATTCGGAGGAATCGCGTTCCAGTCGGACAAAGGCTGGGGCTACGGCGATCAAGTGGTGTCGGAGGAGGAATTCGTTAAGCGTTTCCGCGGCATTACCCAAGCGATTAAGGACGTTAAGTATATTAGTGGTTACTGCTATACGCAGCTTGCCGACGTTCAGCAGGAGATTAACGGGCTTCTGACTGAGGATCGAAAGCCGAAAATACCTTTGGATACAATTAAAGCTATTAATTTAGCCTGAATGAACCTATAAAGCTCAGTCATTATCAAATATTTCTTTCATTAATATATAAACCAATGAATATTTGCTGCAGTCAGTTAGATTGTCGAGAAACCCGAGTCTTATGGAGGACATCGGGTTTCTCTTTTTAGGCTGTAAGTTAGGTTATTATGATTTCCGGTAAGAGCTTGGCGAGTGTCCGTGGTATCTTTTAAAAGAATGTGTAAAGGAGTACACGTCTGAATACCCGAGGGATAGGGCGATATGAGAAATCGGCAGTGCCGTCGTTTGCACTATTTTCATAGCTTCCGTCATGATTAGATTCGTCAGGTACCGATGCGGCCGGATGCCGACTTTCTGGTGAAAGACATTCGAAAAATGCGAGCGATGGATCCCGACATGTTCAGCAATGTCTGCAACGGTTATCCCTTCCTTATAATACAAATGAATGTAGTCGATGCTTGTTGCTACCCAGTCATCGGTGGGTGAGGCTGCTTTCATCGGTTTGGATAATTGAATGATCTGATTCAGTAAAGAGTAGAACCCTTGCGTTAACGAGAGGTCATCCTGTCTCACGAGATGCTTCCATTCGGAGGCGAATTGAAAAAAGGATCGCTCAAGATCCTGGTTGAAAAAATTTTTAATATAGGGGTGTTTGAGCGTAAGCCCAAGGCGGCGGGTGACCAGAGGCATTTGTTTACCTTCGGCAGCAACCCAAAACATCTTTAGAGCGGGTTCTTCACAGGAAGTAATGTAATATTCATGAATGCTGTGAGGGAATAGAACAAAAAGATCGCCTCGCGTAAGTGTTGTCTCTTCCTGATTCATGCACAGTGTAACCTGGCCTGCAAGAACGAAATGCAAGCTATAGTAAGCAATAAAGCGCGGTCCTATATGATAATTTGGCTTTGCCTCGTTATAGCCAATACGGATGGGTATAACTCCGTTATACTTCTCCAAGGCATTGGGGGTGTGGTACAAATGTTCCGCATATTCATGGGTGAACTCTATCATGCAGACGACCTCTTCCGAAGTTAAAGTTGATGAAAGTCACTATCATTTTAACATCGTCGGACATAGGTGGATAGTAACCGTCATTCATGAGAAGGGCCTCAAGTCTGCCTGCGGCCAAGTACGATGATGCAAATAGTACCCGCTTGGCTGCAGATTTGAGGCTTCGTGATGGACAGGTTAAGCGTGACAAATTCTAGGCATCGGCATAGGTTCTTTACCAAGCTCAGCCCATACATATTTCAGCAGGAGCTCTGTCTTTAAGCTGGAGTAATTAGGGTTATCCCACAAGTTGCGAAGTTCGTTGGGATCCTCTTGCAGGTCAAAAATTTCACCATATATCTGGTTATAATAAACCGTAATTTTATATCGTTCATTTACGAATGTTTTCTGATGGATGGTAGTTGCCTCGTGCCGGAATTCACAAATAGCATGGTCTCTTGCTCGATCGGACCTGCCAAGCCACACTTCCTTCTGGTCTACTCCTGTCATTGCATGAGGGATAGGCAGATTTGAGAACGAAAGGAAGGTAGGGGCTAGATCAACAAGTGATTGAAATGCAGTAGAGGTTTTGCCAGCTGCAACGTGCCCTGGGTACCTCACGATGAACGGCAGCTTTATCAAATCCTCATAATGGAAGCCGCCCTTAGCTTGCAAGCCGTGCTGTCCAAAGAAATGGCCATGGTCGCTTGTGAATACGACTAGAGTATTATCAGCTAATCCGAGTTGGTCTAATTTATCAAGAATAGCGCCAATATATTTATCCATCATACTGACCATGCCATAATACACAGCGACCAGCTTTTTCTTGTCTTTTTCCGTCAGCCTGAATTTGCTGCCGTACTCATAATAGTGATGGGAGCGGTAACCGTGAATGTCGAATTCGCTCTCTCGCAAGAAAGAGAAGTCTGGCGCCTCTTCTTGAGTCATTCGAAAATGCGGCGGATTATTATCGTGTTCACCTGGTACCATGGCAGGAATGGTTAGCTTATCGGGATCATACATTCTGTCCCATGGCTCAGGAACCAAGTATTCAGGGTGCGGGTCAAAAAAGCTGGACCACAAGAAAAAGCTGTCATCATTTTGTTTATATTGTTCCAATAACAGATTCGTTCGTTCGGCGATCCAGGTATTATAGTGGTACTTCTCAGGAATTGGCCAGGTGTAAGTCTGGTTAGGATCCATGGTGCCTGTCGGCGGCAAAAAATAATCTCGCCAATTGGTGCATCCTTTATCCTCCAGCCATGCTGCATAGTGCTGCCCAACATGCGCTTCATTGGTATGGTTTCGTGCTAGCTCAACATGAGAGAAACCGTAAAAAGAGTCCTTGTTTGTTCTCCAGTAATCCAAATCCTGCAGTATGGGATACGATTCGAGTGATGGATATTGTTCTGTTGAACGCAAAGGTTGAAAATGTGCCTTACCGACCAGCGCAGTTTTATAACCTGCCTGTTGGAAGTCCTCGCCAATCGTATGACGATCTTCGAGCAGCTTCGTGCCAAGCGTCCAAGCTCCGTGTTGGCTTGGATACATGCCAGTAATAATGGATGCACGGCTAGGTGTACAAGTAGGATTGGGACAATAAGCTCGGCTGAAGGTTGTACCTTCACGAACTAGCCGATCCAGATTGGGAGTATGCACTTCATTGTTAAATGCGCCTATCGTATTCCAATGCTGCTGGTCGCTCGTAATCAATAGAATATTTGTCTTTTTCATAGATTCATCTCCTTTCTGCTTTTCATTATAGACAATAATGGTAATAAGAAGGATGCTCTAATGTGTCCTTACTATTTGTTATTTTGTGAGGTGGATAGAAAGGATTGTTTTTATCATATTGGGATTAAGGTGTAAGATTAAAGCGTGAGAGATGCTTTGAAATCACTCTCTCATTTCGGATTTAGTTTATGCTTATTTCAGATTGGAATAAACAAAGMTGCGAATAGAAGGTTAATTATTAGGAAGGTAGTGTTGCGAAGTGAATCGTTCTGAATCGAGTTCTCCTCGATTAACATCCCTATTTTGGAGCTTTCTAAAACTTGCGCCTATTTCTTTTGGCGGTGGATACGCCACTTTTCCTGCGTTGGAACGGGAGATTGTTGCGAGCAGGAAATGGATGAATGAAGAGGAATTACAAGAAACGCTTTCGCTTGCGGCAGCGGCCCCAGGAGGCGTGGCAATCAATGCTTCTTTATTGATCGGGTATCGTCTAGACGGGGTGAAGGGGGCGGTCGCAGCAGCAATTGGTGCCATCTTACCGACCTGTCTCATCGTTATCGGCCTTTTTCTACTCTATTACAAGTTCAGTGACAGCTTGAAGGTAATTGGAGCGTTAAGAGGAATCGGCTGGGGAATTGTTGCAATGATCCTCTATACCGTTTTTAGGCTGGGGAGGATATCAATTAAGGATACACTTTCGTTAGCAATTGCGATTATAAGCCTTGTACTTCTTTTTTTGGAGACACATCCGATTTGGCTTATAACCGGAGGTGCTGCTGCCAGTGTCGTTGCAACACATGGCGGTCGGAGTGCAGAAAGCTCGCAGGCACGCCAATTCAAGGATGGTGCCGACAATTCATATATGTATTTTATTTAAGTCATTCATCTGGGAGCTGAAGTCATGGCGCAGTTATTTTGGTTTTTTCTGCAAATGGGATTCGTGTCGTTTGGCGGAGGGTATGCTTTGATCCCATTAATTGAGAGGGAGACGGAACGCCAAGCCTGGATGAGCAGCGATATGCTTGTAGACGTTATCGCAGTCGCAGGAATGTCTCCTGGTCCCATCGCCGTTAATTTGGGTTTGCTTGTCGGCTATCAAGCCTATGGGGTGATTGGCGCCATTGCTGGTGTGCTAGGCTTACTTCTGCCTTCCATACTGATGACTGCAGGAATGATTTACTTCATTACCCGTGATCATAAAAATTATCTGGGGCGCTGCATGTATGGCGTGCAGCCTGTTGTTACAGCTCTTATACTTTTTGCCGCTTATCAACTCTGCGTGGTCCATTTATCCGCTAGCTTGTCTATCAACGAGCTGCTGCCTGCTTTCCTTATTGTAGCTGCATGTTTATACATGTTATTTCGTTTACGATTGCATCCATTTACGATTCTCTTATTCTCGGGGATTAGCGGGGCAGCATTCTATGCTTAATAGGCTGGAAGAGGGGCAAATAATGATATGATACGAGGAAAATCTTGTTGTACGGCAGGCAGAGAACAGGTAGCAGCCGCCAAAATAAAACGAATAGATTATCCATTGCTTCCCACACGATCCACTCACGCACGAGGAATCAGTCAGTTGGTAAGAATTGATGGGGGCACTTTCAGGATGGGGACGAGTGAAGCGGGCGGGGTCGCGTCGGACGGAGAGGGACCGGCTCGTGATGTGCATGTCGATTCCTTCCTTATCTCTCCGTATGCCGTAACAAACGGTAAATTTCGCTCCTTTGTTGAAGAGACGGGCTACGTTACAGAAGCCGAACGGTTTGGTTGGTCATTTGTGTTCCATTTGCTGGCCTCCGAGCCGACACGAGAGCGGGTCAGACAGGTCCCACAGCAAGCGCCATGGTGGCTTGCTGTGGATGGTGCCTTTTGGGCGAAGCCGGAGGGGCCGGATTCAACTATTGACGAAAGGCTTGACCACCCGGTTGTTCATATCACTTGGCACGATGCGATGGCATATTGCGCCTGGGCCGGGACTCGTTTGCCGACGGAATCCGAATGGGAATACGCCGCTAGAGGCGGACTCGCAGGCAGAACCTACCCTTGGGGGGATTTGCTGAAACCAGAAGGAAAGCACATGTGCAACATTTGGCAAGGCAAATTCCCCGTGAAGAATAATGCCAGCGACGGTTATGTAAGCACCGCGCCCGTTGATGCTTATGAGCCTAATGGGTATGGACTGTTCAATTTGTCCGGTAATGTATGGGAGTGGTGCTCTGACTGGTTCAGCCCTGAATACCACCAAGTGACATCCGAGAGAAATCCGAGGTTCATGGAACCGACCGGAATACGTGCCATGCGCGGCGGCTCTTATCTATGCCACCGTTCCTACTGCAACCGTTACCGCGTCGCAGCCAGAAGCGGAAACACACCGGACAGCTCTACCGGCAACTGTGGTTTCCGTGTGGCGGCGGACATTATGGACGGATAAACAAGGGTAAACGATAGGGATGTATATCCGTCGTTAGGTTGCACTTGAAGGAAGTCCAACGTATCAATAGCCCAAATAAAAAGAACCGAAACCCGTTCATCTAACGGGTTTCGGTTCTTTAATATCGCCAGCTTAGCTGGTTGCAACGGCCACCCAGTGGCCTTTTTTCACTTCCACGAATTCGGAGTGTTCGAGCTCGTAGGGATCAGCTTTGGCAGCTTCCTCATGCACCACCAGCTTCTTCTGTGATTCAACCTTCGGATCGGGTACTGGGATTGCCGCCAAAAGTGACTTCGTATAAGCATGGATCGGATTCGCGTAAAGCTCCTCGCTTTCGGCAAGCTCAACGATCTTCCCTTTATACATGACCGCGACGCGGTCGCTAATATGCTTCACCATCGATAAATCATGGGCGATGAACAGGTATGTCAGACCAAGCCTTTGCTGAAGCTCCTCGAGCAGCTTCACAATCTGTGCTTGAATGGAAACGTCAAGTGCGGACAATGGCTCGTCGCAGACGATAAATTCAGGCTCTACAGCGAGCGTCCGCGCAATGCCGATCCGCTGCCGTTGGCCGCCGGAAAACTCATGCGGGTAGCGCATAGCATGAGAAGGATCTAGCCCAACCATCTCAAGCAGCTCCTCGACACGTTTCTGCCGATCTTTCTTGCTGGTTGTTAATTCGTGAACGTCAAGCGCCTCGCCGATAATATCAATGATGCGAAGTCTTGGATTCAGGGAGGCGTACGGGTCTTGGAAGATCATGCCCATATGACGTCTCATCGTCTTCATCTCCGAGCGATTTAATTGCTGAAGCGGTATCCCTTTGAAAAGTACTTCGCCGCCCGTCGCCTCATTTAAGCGAAGAATTGTGCGGCCGGTCGTTGACTTTCCGCTGCCCGATTCACCGACAACTCCGAGAGTTTCACCTGCCTGTATATCGAAGCTGATATCATTAACGGCCTTAACAATCTGCCCTTTGCCCATATCAAAATATTGCTTCAATGAACGGACCTGCAGCAAAGGCACGCCTTCTTCCCGCTGAATAATCGCAGGGATGGGCTTCGGTTTTTTCTTCTCGTCTAAACGAGGCAATGCATGGAGAAGCTTAACAGTGTAAGGATGCTGCGGATTGGCAAAGATTTGCTCCGTTGTTCCTGTCTCGACGATTTCTCCGTCCTTCATGACGACGACGCGATCACACATGCCGGCTACGACACCTAGGTCATGCGTAATTAAAATAATGGAGGTTCCTAGCTGCTTCTGTATATCCTTCATCTGGTTAAGGATCTGTGCCTGTATGGTAACGTCAAGCGAGGTTGTCGGCTCATCTGCGATTAGCAGCGAAGGACGGCATGCCAGCGCAATGGCGATCATGACCCGCTGACGCATCCCGCCAGAGAATTCATGAGGGTACTGATGATAGCGGGCTTCGCTGTTCGGAATGCCTACGAGCTTCAACATCTCGATCGCTTCAGTACGGGCTTGCTTCTTGTCCAGCTTTTGATGCTTGATCAAGCTTTCTTCAATTTGGTTGCCGATCCGCATGGTCGGATTGAGCGATGACATGGGATCTTGAAAGATCATCCCGATATCTCTTCCGCGTATGGCTTCCATTTCTTTATCGGTTTTAAAGGCTAGATTTTGTCCTTGAAAAAGCACCTCACCATTCTTCACCATGGAAGGGGGAGAGGGCAGCAGCCTCATAATTGTACGCGCGGTAACGCTCTTTCCGCTGCCGGATTCGCCTACAATGCCGAGCGTTTCGCCTTTACGGACCTCAAAGCTGACGTGACGTACCGCTTCTATTTCTTTGTTACGGGCGAAAAAAGAAACCGATAAATCGTTAACTTGTAATAATGTATCCATATAAGCACCTGCAATTCTGTGGTTTTCCAATTGAGAATAGGGTAATTTAAAGAGAGATTCTTATTTATACCTGATATTCCTTATATCATGTATAATGAAAAAAAGTAAGTAACAAAGTTATAAGTTATTGACATATTCCAGTCCATAAAATAAAATCTACTATATTGATCGGAATAATGCAATTTAAAATTACTAGATGGAAAGGAAGCGGACTAGCTTGAAAGGGCACGCAACTGCTACGGGTAATGGCTTTGTTGATCATATCGCCGCCATCTACCGCAAAATGTTATTACATCCAGCCTACAGTCTGCTTATATTGCTGTTAGGAGCTCCTGTATCTGCCATCGTGTATGGCGTTCATCAATATCGTAAAACGAAGTACGGCTACAAAGCAATCGCCGAGGAGACAAGGAGCAAGCTGCTTGCAACGGGGCGCCGGGATAAGCTGCTTATCGAGGCTAAGGAACAGCTTGTCCGCAAGCATCGTTTCTTCGGGCAAACCGTCAGCGCAGAGCAAACCGAGCTGGAAGCGAACCGGTTGGCTGAGATCAAATTTAATGAATCGTTCAACCATGAGCTGGACAAACGGCTTGCCAGCGAGAACGGGCTGAAGTTTTCATTTGGCGATACGTATCATGCGTTAGCCTTAAATCCGGCTTTCTTCATCTTATCACTCATTATCGGTTTTCCAATGTATGTGTTGATGGCCATTTACTCGATGCCTTACTTGAAATACGTTGCGGAACGAATCGTGATGTCAGTATTCGTTATTTTGGGCGTCGCTTTTCTCGTTTTTACAATCCTGTATATATCGCCGATGAATCCAGCGGCTAACTTATTAGGAGAGACAGCGACTGCCGAGCAGATTGCAGCCTTCAACCATCTGTACGGATTGGATCAACCTTATCTTGTCCAGTTATGGGACACAATTAGAGGTATATTTACATTCGATCTCGGCAAGTCATTTGCAGGCAACGAGAATGTTACGGCAGCTATCGCGAATAAATTTCCGGTGACGCTCACGTTAACGGTTATCTCGACGCTGATCGCTGTATTGATCGCTTTGCCAATCGGCATTATTTCGGCTACGAGACCGAATTCCTTTTTTGATTATACCTTTATGTTCATTGCTTTGCTCGGATTGTCGATTCCGAACTTCTGGCAGGCGCTTATTTTTATTTTGAATTTCTCAATTAAGCTTCCATGGCTGCCTGCAACGTATAACCCTGAGAACTGGCTGTCTGCGATTATGCCGATTGTCGTTCTAGGAACAGGGCTAACGGCTGCCGTAGCCCGAATGACCCGCTCATCGACGCTTGAAGTTATTCATGAGGATTACATTACGACCGCAAGGGCCAAAGGGCTTGCCCGCAAAAGTGTTATTTGGAAGCATGCCGTTGGCAATGCGCTTATCCCAATTATTACTGTCATTGGCTTACAGTTCGGCGGTATGCTCGGGGGAGCGGCGGTTACAGAGAAAGTATTCAATATTAGCGGTATCGGCAGTTATATCGTTGATAAGCAGTTCATTCCCGACATTCCTAGCGTGATGGGCGGGGTCGTCTATACAGCCATTACCATCTCGATCGTGAATGTTATCGTCGATTTGATGTATGCGTTTTTTGATCCTAGAATCCGCTCGAAAATGAAACAATACTAAAGCAGGTGCTACTCTTGACGAATCCTACTATCAGCAAGCAAGAAGTCAAGTTCAGGCTGAAATCGAGCCAAGAATACAGTCAGGCAAGCTTCGCTGGCATCGTATCCCTGGCGCTTGGTCTTGTTCTTCTGCTAAACAGTTATGTTCCCGGTGACGGGTCATTTAAGCCTGCAGTACTCATTGCAAGCATTGCATATTTTGCCTTCGCTCTGCTCGAGCTGGCGGTATGGGCGCTCATTCGAAGCGATCTTATCCGTTTTGGCGCGATCAGACGTTCCACAAGGATGCTTGGTTATGTACTGCTGTTAAGCCTTCTAACCGCGAATGTATTCGTGGCAACCACGGCGTTCCAGCTCATCAAGCAGAAAAAAAGCGCGGCGTATACGTTGGCTGTTTATTCGCTCCTTACGACTCTGCTCGTATTTGCAGTATCAGCCCTTAACTTGTTTAAGCCTTATGTGGCTAACGGGTTTATGATCGGTATGTTTCTATTGATCGTTGCCGCGCTCCTGCAGCTCGCAGCATTGCTGCTGGTCGCTAAATATGCAGATCAAGCAGCGATGCCGCGCTGGATGGGAATCGTTGCTGGGATCCTTATTTTAACTTCGGTATCCGGCAACTTGTTCGCATTATTTCTAGGGTTATTATTGATTGCGAAGCTGCGGGACAAGGGGTATTCGTCCGGCTCTAAGCTTGGAGAAGTTGTGGAGCGTCTGTCGAGAAGCTCGACTTCCATGCTGGGACTGCTCTTTATCCTGTTCCTGCTCACGTTATCTATAACTAGTTACCTGACCTTTGATTACGGCCTTGCGGTTGAGAACAACTACAGCTTAATTCTTCAATCTCCTGAGCTGGCTTACCCGCTAGGAACGGATAACTTCGGAAGAGACCTGTTCTCGCGTATCGTCTTCGGCGCACGAATCTCTTTGGCAGTTGGCTTGTTGTCAACGCTCATCCCCGTCTTGATTGGGGGCGTTCTAGGTGCAGTCTCTGGCTATTATGGGCGGCATACGGACAATATTATTATGAGGATATTAGATATCCTCTATGCGATTCCTGGCATTCTGCTTGCCATTGCGATTATTGCGGCATTTGGCGCAAGCACGGTCAATCTAATTTTGGCATTAAGTGTAGGTGCGATTCCAACTTATGCTCGGACAATGAGAGCCAATGTCATGCTCGTATCTACGCTGGAATATGTACAGGCTGCTAGAGCTTTCGGCTCCAGTGACCGAACTATTTTGTTCAAGCACATCGTACCTAACTCCATCGCGCCGATGATTGTAAAATCTACGCTGACGATTGGTACTGCGGTTATATCGACCAGCAGCTTGAGTTATTTGGGGCTTGGCGTAGAACCGCATATTCCGGAGTGGGGAAATATATTAAAGCTCGGAAGCGCATATCTCGAAACGCATGCTTATACGGCTGTTTATCCGGGACTTGCGATTATCGCGCTTGTACTCTCATTCAACTTTCTTGGCGACGGCTTGCGCGATGCGCTGGATCCGAAGCTGGATTAAAGATTTCATCCCTTTTTTAAAATATAGGAAAGTATAAGCTTCACATTTATACTCCGCCTATATTTTGCGAGAAACTTCTTGTCCTTAAACAAGGACGACGAAGTCGTTTCTTCTTAACCTCATTCATATTCCATCGACTTCTACGTTACGAGACAGGAATGGGCGATAACTGAATGTGAGTTAACATACAAGATAAAGATAAAACAGGAGGAGACTACTATCATGAAGAACAAAGGCAAATTCGCCGCATTGTTGCTAATCAGTCTTTCGATTATGCTCAGCGGATGCAAATTAACAACAAAGAACGACGTGAAGGAATCACCAGCACCAACGCAAGGAACAGAGGCAGTCGTTGACAGTAACCCAGTAGATATAGAATTGCTTGGCATGAGCTCAAACGAGGCTGACCTTAACATTGTTCGTGATCAGCTTACCAAAAACGGCTTTAAAGTGAAATTGAATCTACAAGCTGATTACGGCAGCTTCAAATCACAGCAGGACGCTGGCAACTATGACATCGCATTGTCCAGCTGGACTACCGTTACAGGTAACCCCGACTATGCAGTACGCTCGCTCTTCAAAACAGGCGGAGACTACAGCATCCTTGCTGATCCGGAAATCGATAAATTGATTGATGCGGCTGGTGCTCAAACGCCAGAAGAGTACACAGAAACGTACAAGCAATTCGAGCAGCAGCTTGTCTTTGACAAGGCTTATATCGCGCCGCTATACAACTCCTTGAAAGCACAGGCCTTGAATCAAGACGTACTGAACAAGGATTCCGTACGCATCTCGAAGTCACGTTCCCTTCCTTGGGAAGATGTTGATTTTAAAGACACTTCAAAGCGTGCAAAAGATGCACTAGTACTTCAATCGACTATGCCGACGCTGACGTCGCTTGATCCAATCAAAGGCAACGACGGCTCCATCAACATTATTAATACGAATATGTATGTGCGTCTAGTGAATCTAACAGATGATGATAAAATCACTTCCGAAGGTTCCCTATCGTTGAATCATGCGATTGCTGATGGCAATTCCGATTATTACTTTATCCTAAGAGACGATATCAATTTTGCTCAAATCAAAAACAAGCTCGCAGTAGATACTGGCGAACGCGTTGGTGCTGACGATGTAATCTTCTCGCTGAACCGCGCGAAAGACAAAAACTCTGTACCTGACCACCGTACGTTTACTCTTCACGAGCATATCAATAACGTGGAGCTTGTAACGGATGCTGCAGCACTAGATGCTGTTAAAGTTTCCGGTGGCAGCGACACAGTAAAAGCAGCTCTTGAAAAAGGTCTTGGTTCAAAAATTTCCGCTCTCGTATCGGATAAGAAGCAAGCGAACAACAAAGAGGGTAAATACCAAGTCGTTAAGCTTACGACGACTGAGCCTTTCCCACAAGTACTGAACTACTTGGCTCACCAATCGGCAGGTATCGTGTCCAAGAAACAAGTAGAGAGCATCAACACGTACGATGTAGCTAAATTCGATGTGAACAAAGATATTCCTTACGGCGACCAAAATACGGTAACAGAAGGCAGCGCGTATAACAACACATTGTTTACAAGCGGTCCTTACATCCTGTCCTCCAAAAATGATTACGAAGCAATTTTCTACAAAAACCCTGCGTATATGAAGGGTACAGAAAATGAGCCGAATATCGCTAATATTAAAATCCGCTTTATCAAAGACGCAGACAGCAGCTTGTCCGCGCTTCGCAGTGGTGAGATTCACATCTACTACGGCGTATCCGAGACGAAATTTGACGTTGTGAAGGGCGACAGCAAGCTGGCGCTTCAAACCGTACAAAGCAATGCTGTTTCTTACTTGCTGTTCAATACAAAAAATCGTCCAGTTGCAGAAAGCGCAGATCTGCGGAAAGCAGTTCTATACTCCATCAACCAGGATGAAATCTTGGCATTCTACAATGGCAACAAGTTCAAAGCCGTTTCCACGCTTAGCCCGCTTGTGAATACAGGCATGGAGCTGAAAGCTGATCCGGCGAAAGCGAAAGAATTCCTAAACGCCTACAAAGCAAGCAAGTAACTTTTAATATTGGCAAGAGACTGCCTCCGGTTATCCATGATGACCGGGGCAGTCTCTTTCACATAGGACTGCTCACATGCGAGCATAAAGGAGAGATAACGAATGGCTGACACACTCAAGCCCGAAACGAAGCTTTCACAATGGGATGCCTTGATGCTGGAATCACTGAAGGCTAACGGCTGGCCAAATGATGAACTGATTAGCAAAGTGCAGGCTGGCAATTTGCCGACAGATGAAAGCAAGTTCCATTTCGAATACACCGCTTTAACTGCATTGGCGAATGAGGAGCAAGATACTTTCGTACAAGCTGTAACAAACGGCTATCAAATCAAGTACAACACGATACGCGGCATTCACAGCTGGATACTTGTCGCACTGAAGCAAGAAGCAGAGCTTATTCTGGAGCCGGAGAACGAAGCGGTCATCGCCCGCTTGTCAGAAGCTGAAGCAGAGCGCCTCGCTTCCGTCCTTTCATTCGGCTGGGGTGTGTCCCCTCATGAGGGGGAGCAAGATTCAGACGGTAGAGCCGCATATAAGGTGGCACCTGTTAGAGCGTAAGGGTTAGCTGGGATTGAAAAAGGAATCATTTATGATTTATGGTTTCGGTAACAGAAATGTGGCCTATAAGAAGGAAGTTTTTTATAAAAAGTGCTCTTCGTGTAGGGTTCTGGAACGAATGTTATACCTATACAAGAAACCCAGTACCGCATCGGTACTGGGTTTCTTGTATAACATTAAACATCTTCCCATCCAAAATAAGAATAGGGGAACCAAGAAGTCGAGACATAGACAACAGCATGGCTCTCCTTATCGAATATGAATGATATTGAATACATATTATCAGGGTTGTTAAGCTTATCATGAATGGAAATGTCGCGGTAATTTCCGTCGCTGGTCTTCTCGTAGAAATAGGTAGCTGATTGGTCTCCATAAAAACCAAAAGTTCCATATAGGCGAAGGACATCGAACATTGTGCTTTCTCCGAGGACAATCCCCTTATATGTACGTAATGACGGATTTGTATTGGTAGGCTCAATAGTGTCTTCATCTATTTTCCAAGAATCAATCAGCCCATCTTTGTTGTAGTGTGCTGAGAATAAAGGGTAAATGTTATTATTAAAGACATCCTTTTCATCCGAAACCTCGTATAGATCCTCTATTGTTTCTTTTGAATCTCCTATCTTCACCTCAGTAAAAGGACTATTTCCAAATAAATTGAAGTCATTTCCCGTGACAGGTTCAGCGCTGAAATCTGGAATACGCTGGACGGCTGCAGATGGTAAAGACGGTAGAAGTGTGCGATCCGATGGAGCGGTTGGCCTTGTTAATAGATCCAATACTCCTTTAAAGGTGAGCTGCCTGATCCACTGAATGGCTTCTGCTCGTGAAAAAGAGTCCTGTCCATTGAATTGCTCTGGCGTTATAGCATCACTGTTAGCCATACCGTTTCCAATGAGGTAAACAACGGCGTCTTCGCCTTCATAATGAACCCCTTGCACGGCACAAATGATTTCTGAAGCTCGCGACTTCGAGAGTGGCTCCATTCGCAGCTTATGGTTCGAAGCGCCGGATGTAGGATGATTAAAGCTCTCTGCCAGGCGATAGGGACCGTCTGTCCAATCATCATTACCCTCAGGGGAACTTGCGGATGGCAAAGCCATACCCAAGGCTCTATAAAGAGCTTTTAAAAACTCTGCTTCACTTATTGGCTCGTCAGGCTTTAAGCTGCTGTCAGGGTATCCATTTATAATATTTTGTGCCATAGCCCATTGAAACAGACGCTCAGCCCAGTGTCCTTTCATTCCATAGGGCTTGATAATGAGAAAATCGTATTTTTCGTCATCTTTTTGATCCTGAGCATTCAAATTTGCTGTTGCTGTTACCCAAAATAATGAAGATACGATGATCAGACATGTAACTATACGCTTAAACTTAAACATAAAATTCATCCTTCCGAATCCAATTAAATACCGTTTTTTTATATTGTTAAAAACTTCCTAATGTTATATCGGAAAGTATAGTATTTTAACTGATAGCTGCGAGTGAAAACAGCGATTTGATTTATTCTTCTTTAATCAGAATTAGATGAGGCGATGTAGGATGAATAAGAACATCGATGATATCGATGGTTCTTAAATCCGCTGCTCGGTTGATTTCATGGAACATAAGCAAGCTTTAAAAATATTTTGAATATTCCTTTACAGGAATATTCCCGTTGTGGTATATTTAATTCAACAAAAGGAAATACAAGGAGGGAGGGCTTAAAGGATTCGATAAAGCAATGTTTGCTTTAAATGTTTGCTTTAGAAGAAGGATGAATTAATTAAATCAAGTGAATGGATGTTTTTCTTATGAATGCTAACGTTATGAGTGCCTTGGCTGAGCCTAACCGCCTGCAGATTGTTGACCTATTGCGAGCGAGTCCTCTAACGGTTGGGGAGATTGCTGAAAGGCTTGGCCTACGTCAGCCCCAAGCTTCCAAGCATTTGCGCGTCCTTAGCGAGGCCGGTATTGTTGAGGTGCAGGCGATTGCTAACCGTCGTATTTACAAGCTGCGTCCTGATCCGTTTAAGGAATTAGACGCTTGGCTTGAATCATACCGACGTATGTGGGAGGAACGCTACGATCGGCTAGACGATTATTTACTGGAGCTGCAAAACARGGAAACAGATAAATAAGATTAGCAATAAGACATAAACGGATTAATGATATAAACAAATTTGAGGAGGATGTTTATTATGACTAACCCTAACCTAACTAATCAATTGGTTTCGAAAGTAGAAGGCAGCACACTTATATTGGAGCGTGTGTTTCAAGCACCGCGCGAGCTTGTATTTAAAGCTTTTTCGGAGGCAGAGCATTTAAAACATTGGTGGGGACCAAAAGGCTGGACTTTACCTGTATGCAACGTCGACTTCCGTCCAGGTGGAACTTGGCATTATTGCATGAAGTGTGAAGATAAGAACCAAGGCGATTTCTACGGTATGGAATCGTGGGGTAAAGCATTCTATCAGGAGATTACAGCACCGGAGCAGATCGTCTATAGAGATTGTTTCTCGGATGCGGAAGGCAATGTTGCGGAAAATATGCCGCAAATGATGGTTACACTCGATTTTATTGAGCAAGATGGCAAGACGAAGCTAGTTAACACCGCGAAATATGCATCGCCAGAAGCTTTGCAAACGGTAATCGATATGGGAATGATTCCAGGTATAACGCAAACGTTTGAAAACTTGGATGTTCATCTGGAAAAGCTGCAACAAAGCAATTAAGGAATAAAGGCGTGTACTTTCACAAGAAGAATTAATAAGAATAGAAAAGAGACCGTATGATACGTCGCCTTAACTTGGGATTTTAAACTGATACTATTACCTATAAATTGTTTGGAGCTAGAAGAAAACAGCGTACTCAGTTACCCGAGTACGCTGTTTTCTTCTGCATTGCGCTAGATTACCAGTTGTTTCCGGATACTCTTGTCACTGTAAAGTTCGGGCTGCCGCTTTCACCATAAATGGCTGCGACACCTGGATTATTCACTTTCACATTCGTAAAGCTTGCTCCGCCGACAGCTGGCCCTTGGCCTTGTTCTCCTCTGACAACGAGCTTGATGCCGTAGCGGGAAGGGTTGTTGATGTTAACGTTCTCTACGCGAACGTTTTGCATAGCAAGATTCTCTGGCGATTTTGTCTGGAACATTAGACCAAAGTACACGGGATTATTAATGTCCACATTTTTTACGAGAATGTTTTTGAAGGTTCTGTCTCCTCCGAAGAACCAGATAGCGCCAAAGTTTTGATATTCATTGATTTTGTCATCAGCGCCGACGCTGGTCCAAAAATCTCCACCCGTACGGTCTAATGTTACGCCATCAATTATAGTATCCTTATCGCCAAATCCTAATGTGTTGTAACCAAAGCTTAAGCTGCTGATGGTAATGCCTGGATAAGTCAACGTGTCTGCACCATAGAGGTTTTGATATAGGTTATCCGAGCCGCCGTATACGGCAAAAGCTGCTGCACGTCTTACACAGGTTGCCGTAAGATTCGTGTATTTGTTGCCTACATTGTAGGAACCGCCTGCATCAACTGCGCTGAATAAGGCGAAGGCATCGTCACCGGCGCCTCTTGAGTAGTTGTTGTCAATCACGTTATAGGATGAGCCGTTGGTCATATTAATTCCATCCGCGAATGTGTTTTTGATACGATTGTCTTTGAACGTGTTGTTGGAGGAATTCACGCCCCAATACAAGCAGATGAAGTGCTCAACCCAGACGTTCTGAACCGTTACATTCTGCATGCCGTTGCCATCGATGAATTTACCAGGACCATCAGTTCTGTATACATAGTTGCCCCATGCAGACAGGTCTTTAATCGTTGAACCGTTAGCGGTAGAACCAATATTAAAACCTACATCCGTATTGGATTGGTTCTGTGGCGCAACCAATTTGGTATGCCATGGTCCAGCACCAATGATTTCGGTTGCACGTCCATAAAGGAATATTTTACTGTTGATCACCCATTCGCCTGCAGGGATGTAAATCCCCTTTTTCGTGGAATCCTGTCTAAATTCATTAAGCGCCTGCTCTATGGATTTGGAAGAGGAAACCGAAATATATTTAGTCGTGTCGGGGTTAGCTGCTGGAGGAGCGACATTTTCGGTTTCAATCATGTCAACATAGATTGCTGAAACGTCACCAGCATCCTTTTGAATTTTGATCTTCGTTCCTGCTGGATACACTTGGTCAAGCAGCAACTGGGAATCTTCATACAGCCAGTAAGCAGTTAATCCTGCCCCAGGCGCATTGTCGTAACCCAGGCGGCCAAGCGTACTTGGTGTTGCATAGACATAAGAGAACTTGGAGGTTACCGTGAATTTGCCTTTACTCACACCGTTAGCATAAATACTAATCGTTCCGGTCGTATTTTCTGCAACTGCGTTGCGAAGGACAAAAGCGTTGGCCGAAGAAGTCAGCGTAAACTCTACATATTCGCCTGTTGCATCAAGATGCACGGCGGAGCGTCCAGAAGCTTCACCCGCATAATCGCCTGGCTTGAAGTTCGGAGCTAATTTTGTTCCGTTCGTTGTATTGGAAGAGGACTCTGCTTCAATAATGGTAAACGGCATATTAGCGCCGCGGCCGGAATAAAGGCTTGTTGTATTTGAGTTGTTTGCTTGCTTAATGAGTACTTCGTTTGTGTCAGCTGCAACAGTGGAAGTTACTGTGTAGCTGCCATTGACAGCGGTCCAAGTCCCCAGGCTGACATTGACGGATTGGTCTACAGCTAATGAGCCATTATAGGAACTATTTAAGGTTTGAATGGTTGCACCAGCAGCATTTTTAAGAACTAGTGTTATGGCATGAGCACCACCGGCGGAAGCAATGTTTCCTTGGTTTTTAAGATTTACGGTAAAGGTTACTGTATTGCCTGCACTTGGATTGCTTGGATTCCAAGAGGCGGTTGCGATTAGATCAGAGCTGGACACGGCAGCTACGGTTAATGCAGCCGGGCTGCTATAGCTGTTGTTAGTCTCGTTCTGCTCAATAATCGCATTGCTCTCGTCGACCTTGGCGCTAACGGCGTAGGTTCCAGCATTTTTTGCTCCGGCATTCAGCGATACGGTAGCTGAAGCGCCAGCCGTCAATGCGGCTACTGGAGCAGATCCTGCTAGCTCGTTGCCGAGATAAAAATTGACTGTAGTCGCAGGGGCGTTTGCAGTGCCGATATTTTTAACGGTTGCGTTAAGGGTAATCGCATTCGTCTCTACCGGAGCTGTAGGCGTCCAAGTTATTCCTGTAATCGTAAGATCCGGATTTGGAGCTGGAGCGCCATAGATTTCAAATTCGGCTACTTGGCCAGCAGGAGCGCCGGAGTTGTTCGTTATGTTCAATTGGACCTGTTTGACCGTAGCGGTTACCGGAATCGTTACCGAGTTGCCGTTAGCGGGGTTAAACGTGTAAGATGCCGCGGAAACCAAGCTGCTGAATGTGGAAGAGTTCTGGGTGTTGCCTAACACTTGAATCGTTTGGGTTCGCGTACCCCATTCGCTAGACGGGTTTAGCTTCACAACAACAGATGTGATGTTGTGATTGGAACCGAGATCGACGGTTAATTGGCTAGGATTGCTGCCGCCTTCCCAGTATGTAGCCGTATTGCCGTCGTTGCCGTTCGTTGCTACGAATGTGTGGACGGTAGAACTGGAAGTGATTGATTTACCTAGAGCTAAGTTGCCGCCAGCAGGTGGCGTTGGTGTAATTGTAGGCGTCGGTGTAATTGTAGGTGTAGGTGTAATCGTAGGTGTAGGAGTTGGTGTTGGCGTTTGTGTAGGCACAGGTGTAGGGGTTGGAGTAGCTGTTGGTATAGGAGTAGGAGTAGGTGTTGGCGTTACTGTGGAACCGTAAATTTCGAATTCAGAAATTTGTCCGGCTTGCCAACCCGTGTTAGCCGTAAAGTTTAAGCGAACATAACGGGTGCTGGTTGCTGTAAAGTTGATTGTTACGGTGTTGCTGCTCACTGCTGGATTGAATGTGTAGGATGCAGAACCAACAATATTAGAGAACGTTGTGCCGTTTGTGCTGCCTTGTACAGCTAAGGATTGTGAACGTGTTTCCCAGCCCGCAGGCAGCTTTAGTTTAACTTGATCGATGCTCGTATTCGCACCAAGATCGATTTGGAGCCATTGTGGGAATGCATTATTTACGCTCTCCCAATAGGTGCCCTGATTATTGTCATTAACATTGCTCGCTACATACACATCGGCATAGCCGCTGGCTGATACAACTTTGCCCAGAGCAAGATTAGGGCCTCCGGCGGCTGAAGATACGGAGGGGTACAGCGTAAGCTGCGACAGCAATAAAACAAATGCCAAAGACATGATGACGAATGGATTTCTTTTTACCAATTCGTTCAATGATAACATAAAAAACCTCCTAGTCAGATGTTTTAACCTCGAATTAATGCGCTTTCAATTTTGCACATCATTACATTCTTTCTTAATCACCTCCTTAAATGTGTGAAGCCATCACGATTCTAGACGGCAATGCAATAAAACCAATATTTATTTAATATTGGTTTACAAAATAGGCGGATAATGTTGCACGATCAAACGATATTGCAAACAAACTTATAGTACTAGCATAAATCAGTTACACAGCTTGCTGAATATGCATTCCTACGATTATCGTGTGTAATATTATTGTTTAGATAAACGGGGTCTATATATTAAAGGTTTTCAGTTGAAAATAAGCAACTACGCTTTATGAAAAAACTTGCCAAGACACTGTCAAATAAATTTAACACTGCAAAGCAGGTTAGCTAAATGTGCACATCAGTCAGCAATAGCTGAATCTAAGAGCATAAATGCACTTATTTAACTAAATAATTTTCAATTTTGCTCAAATAGATGCATTTATACACCTATTCGAATCATTTTCATCTCGTTTGTTAAAAACAGGTGCACTTCTGCGCTTATTTACACTCGACTATCGGTACACGCACACCACTAATCTCTATATCGATATCAAAAATGACATTGTAAACGAGCTTTATTTCGAGTATTTAATAGACTAAATAAAGGGTAATTCATCCGTAAAACTACCGGCTTCCAATATAGCCCTGTTTCAAAATCACCCCTTGGAGGTAATAAGAAGCATACAATTATCTAGGAGATGATGAAGATGAATACAAACGGACTGAAAGATAAAGTGAAGGGTATTGCGAACCAAAGCAAAGGCGAAATGAAGGATAGCTACGGCAAAGCAACAGATAACAAGAAGCTGCAGGCGGAAGGCAAGTTGGATAAGCTGAAAGGTACTGCGCAGGAGAAGCTTGGCGAAATGAAGGAAAAAATCAGCAAGTAGCGAATGGACGATAATGTATGCATCTGAGCCAATCGGTTTGCGGAAGGGCTGCCTAGCGGTGTTCAGGTACCAATCATTATCAGCTGCTTATATATTTTGCAATGAGGAGCAGTCGGCTCTCCCGTCGAAGGGGGCTGGCTGCTCTTTTTGTGCTTACTCCCTGCAAGTAAGTCCATGTATTTACATATAATTTTCGTTCAGCAGCCTTACAATTCGAGACCTTTCGTTCTCATTATCGTACACAATAGGAGATGAAAAAAGTGGGATGAATGGAGGAGCTGTAATTGCGTCTGATTATTGATGATATCGTCAAGCGATTTGAGGATAAACAAGTGCTCCAAGGAGCCGGATTTACTTTTGAGAAAGGAAAAATATATGGTCTGCTCGGTCGAAACGGTGCAGGTAAGACGACGCTATTCGACTGTCTGAGCGGAGAGAAGGACATGGATGGCGGGCAAGTGTTGTTGGAAGTGGATGGCCACACGAGGAAGCTAAGCGAGCAGGATGTCGGATATGTGTACTCGCTGCCGATTCTTCCCGAGTTTCTTACGGGCTATGAGTTCGTGAAGTTTTTTATGGATATTAACAAAGGCAAGCTGCAAATGGATAAGAGCATTGATTATTATTTTGACATGATGAGCATGACAATGGAGGATCGCCATCTGCTGATCAAAGGTTACTCACACGGCATGAAGAACAAGCTGCAAATGCTGCTATTTCTCATAACGAAACCGCCAATTATACTGCTCGATGAGCCGCTTACCTCCTTCGATGTTATTGTTGCTCTGGAGATGAAGAACATGCTGAGGGAGATGAAGAGTGATCACATTCTGATTTTCTCTACGCATATATTGCAATTAGCTTCAGATCTATGCGATGAGCTGGTTGTTTTGAACAAAGGGAAGTTGTCTGCCGTACCGTCAGAGCTGCTGCATAGCGCGGAATTTGAGCAATCCGTCATTAACCTGCTGAAGGATGAAGCCCATGCTGAGAACGCTTAACACGCTGCTCGCCATTCGAACCTCCATTACGGCAAACATGCTCATTTATTATATTCAGAAGCTGCCGCTGCTCGGCAAGCTGGTGCACAATAGCTTCTACGCCAATTTGGGGCTCAAGAAGGCCGTTTCTATTATAGCGCTCATCATTACCCAGCTGTGGGGATTCATGCTTCGATTCGCGTATTTGGGGATACTTATCTACTTGCCTATAGCGGAATTCGTTGTGGGATTGTCTGAGGAAGAAAAGCACCAGCAATTTGTACATATTTTTGCAATCATCAGCTTTGTAGTGGCAGCGATCAGCAGCGCGACTGTGCTTGAACCAAAGCGAGAGAAGTACGTAGCGGTGAAGCTGATGAGGTTGTCTGGAAAAAGATATATGCAGGCGTCACTTGCCTATCGTTATACAACCTTTTTGCTATATCTGCTGCCAGCCATGCTTTTGTTTGGATCACTCGCGGGAGTCTCCATATTGCAAGCGGTTTTGCTAACCATTATGGTCACAATGTGGCGAGTTCTTGCGGAGTATGCACATCTCAAGCTTTTTGAGAAAACGGGCATTGTACTGATTAAACAGACTGCTCTCGTATGGATGATCATATTAATTGGTTATGCCGGCGCGTATTTGCCATTGCTGCTCGGCAAGGTTCCGTTTACGGGTACGTTTCTTCTGAGTCTTCCGGTTAGTATTATCATTATAGCTGTAGGCTTGTTTGCTGTCTTTCAACTGGCTCGTTATACCGGTTTTAGTGGAGTGGTTGATGCGGCAACTAAAAGGGATGACCCTCTGCTCGATCTGGGTCGTATGGTGACAGAGTCACAGAAGAAAAGCGTCAAATCAAAGGATAGCGATTATATCATAGACGTAAATGAGCAAGGCAAGTTAGACGGCAAAAAAGGTTATGCGTATTTGAACGCTATATTTTTTCTCCGGCATCGCAGCCTGATCAGCAGCCCGGTTAACAAACGATTAGTTATCGTTGGTGCTTTCGGTGTGGTGGGTGTTCTGCTTACCTTCCTATTCCGAGAGCAGCTGCAGAGTCTAAAATGGACTGTGGGAATGATATTTCCGTTCTTAGTTCTGATTATGTATTACATGTCCGTTGGAGAAAACATTTGCAAGGCTATGTTCTACAACTGTGATCTTAGCCTAATGCGTTATAGCTTCTATCGCGGCTCAGCATTTAGTCATTTCCTCATTCGGCTAAAAAAAATGATGGGCTTGAACCTGAGTATTGCCGCCGCTTTTGGGGTGTCACTCACAGCGATTATCGCTGCAGCGGGCGGGGAGTGGCTAAACAGCGAACTGCTTATGCTTTGGATCTGTGTTATTTCGCTTTCCGTGTTTTTCACCATACATCATTTGTTTATGTATTATATTTTTCAACCGTATTCTACAGAGCTGAATGTGAAAAACCCGCTATATTATATAGTGAATATGGGGATATCAGCAGCTAGCGGGGCATGTATCTTTTTGCGAATTCCGATAGTGCCATTTACGGTGAGTATAGCTGCTTTGACGCTGATTTACTTCGCTGCTGCGCCAGTGCTTGTCCGCAGGTACGGGCCGAGAACGTTTCGAGTGAGATAAGAATGACGATGCTTTTGCTTGCAGAATGATTTTTTAACAAGGAGATGCAAGTTTCTCATACATCGTCACAAGAGTATAGTAAACAACTACAGGCCACGCCTGGCTTAGCCAGGCGTGGCCTGTAGTTACTGCCGTTGTTTGTTAGTCCTCGCTTGTTACCTTTCCAAAAAGGGATAGAGCGTAAAGCGCAGCGACACCGACGACGATATATACAATTCGTGATCCAACTTCTTCTGTTCCCCCAAAAACCTCACTGACGACGTCATAATTGAATAAGCCCACGGATAACCAATTTAAGCCGCCTAGGATGATCAGAATAAGACTAATTACGTTAAGTGCCTTCATCAGAAATAACCTCCTTAATGGGGTTTCCTAACTTTTTTGTTGAATAGCCTGATGGATGTGCGCTGATTCTTAGTTGTTTACTATAGGATTATGAGTATCAGCCGCATGATATGCCATACAAGCCTCATCCTTTAAACACATGTATCGCATTTTTTACAGTGCTTGATCAAGTTAGAACGGATAGATTTTCTTCGCTTTTCTTCGCACTGCGATGAAGCTGAACGATCATATTAAATTATGGAATCATGCTTCCATTAAAGTGAGCTGCATAGATAATACCACCGACTAGACAAGAGCACGATCAGACAATCATACCTCCTCATATGTTAGGGATAAGGAGGGAATGTACATTATGAACTACAAGAGTACCACGATAAAGAGCAAGTGGACAAAAACGAAATGGCTGCTTAAGAATGCAGATGTAAGAGCGTACGTTCCTAAGACGCTGCGCTTTAACCGAAGGAATCTTAGTATGATCCTTTCTCAATATCCCACTGTCTATTTCAAGCCGACCACTGGTTCAGGCGGCTTTAATATTATACGGATAAAGAAGCAGGGAAATGGTTATCAGATCCAACACAACTCCGAAAAAAATCACTGCTCCACGCTCGACATCCTATATGTAAAATTGAAAAAGCATGCGAGGAAACGTTCTTATTTGCTGCAAAAAGGCATTCATCTTGCCACTGTGAATGGCAACTCTTTCGACATACGGGTCATGGTACAAAAGACAAACAACGGCATATGGAAGAGCAGTGCGCTCTTCACGAAAATAGGCAAGCGGGGGAAAGTTACAACAAACTATCACCAAGGCGGCCAGATCGGATATTTCCAGAATACACTTTCTCAAGCAGGGTTCAGTTATGCTAGAGTAAAAAGAAAGGAAGCAGAACTGAAGAGGCTTGGCAGATCAGTTGGACGTATATTTGATAGACATGGAAGTAGATTTCGCGAGCTGGGCCTCGACGTCGCCTTGGACAAAACCGGAAATGCTTGGATTCTAGAGGTAAATACGAGACCGCAGTTTTATCCGCTGAAGCATTTAAAGGACAAAAGCATGTATCGACGCATTACATCTTATGCCAAGCAATATGGAAGGAAGAAATAGACAAAAAAAACGACGCCTCTCGCGAAAGAGGGCGTCGTTTTTCTTTTAGCTAATCATTTAGGGATTTTCAATACCGTGCCGGCTTTTACATTATCAATATCTACGATTTGATTGAAGTCGGCAATAAACATTGCGTATTTGTTAGAGCCATAATAGGTTTTGGAAATGCTGTAAAGCGTCTCACCGTTTTTTACGGTATGATCTACTGTCTCAAAACCTGGAGATACACCCCATGAGTTATCATCTTCCTCTTTCTTGTAATTTTTAAGAGAAGGAATGATGAGATTGCTGCCTGCTTTCAATCCGGCGTTTTTGTCAATTTTGTTTTCCTGCGCAATGTAACTTACATATTCCGCGGATTTATAAAACATTTTGGATATGCTGGAGAGGGTATCGCCAGCCTGTACCAAATAGGTTGCTGGCAGGGTGATTTTGGAATAATCCTTTGACCCTTGCGAGCTGCCGCCTGTTGATCCAGTGCCAGAGGATAATGCCGGAATAGTTAGCTTATCTCCAGCTTTCATATCATTAATAAACAAAATATGGTTATGCTCTGCAAGCAGTGCATAGTGGTCTTTCGATTGATAAAATTTCTCGGATATTGAGCTTAAGGTGTCGCCTTTTTGAACGATATAGGTAGTTGGAAGCTTTATCGTCTCATTGGAGGAGCCTGTTGTCTTGTCGCTGTCCTTCGGTTCTTGTACAGGTTTTTCCACCTTGTCAGGCTTTTCTGTCACAGCGGGCTTAGAAGTGTCAGGTGTTTTAACGGTCTCTTTGACCGGTGGATTTGGATTATTAGTCTCAACAGGTTTGGAACCCGTATTGGTATCCTGCTTTTCTTCAGTTGGTTCTTGTTTTTCTTCATCGTCTACAGATCCTGCGGGGATTAGCTCGTCTACAATCGTTTCAAGCCCGCCATTTTCATTTTTGCTTGAATTCGAGTTAGCGGTTTCATTATTGAGCGCTTGCTCATTTGATTGCTCTAGCTTATTAGCAACAGCGGATTGCAGGTTGAAATCAAC
>NZ_JBFTSN010000048.1:0-29106 GCF_056400045.1 Paenibacillus sp. 01L418 | reverse complement strand
GAGTACACACACTCCAAATGTGTACTCAGACAGGAATAAAATATATGAAATAACGCAATTTAAAATAGCAATTAAGAAGAGCCACCTACTCAACAATTGAGTAGGTGGCTATTTTTTACTGTTTATACATGTTTGTACTCAAGCTAGAGTCTCCGAATTTTTTATAATTTCATTTTTTATGCATTTAGCATCTATATTATTAAAAGTTCTATTTTCTTTAACAATCGATATATATTGATTATATATAAATTCCATTTCAGAACTATTCTCTTTATCATTAGCCAATATACTAAAATCTCCAGTTCTTTTTATTCCGCCTTCACTATACATTACACCTGAAACTTTTGAAAAATCAATATTATCAATATTATCACATGTAACTGGTAAAATTGTTGCATCACCTTCCATATACACACCATTAATAATGCTTTTAGCTCTTTCTTTCTCAACCATTAATTCAGCATCACTTCTCATTTTACTGAAGTCAAACGGTCTTTTAGAAGTATCACTAGGATTCTCTAAATAATAGATTATTCTTTCAACCATAGTTTTAAAATTCAAATCTTTAGTTGTTAAGTAAACGTAGTAATCTTTAGTTGTTAATTTCTTTTCCTTGTTTCCCCAATTACTTGGTCGTGTTTCTTCCTCCGCGTTATTTGAATTATTTTTATGATTAATGTTTTCAGAATCTTGATCTTCATTTACGGTATATGAATTCACTTCTTGTCTGACTTGATTATTTTCGTTCACATAATGTCTCCCACTATTCACATTTAAAAGTCCTTTCTCCTCCATCTTCTTTATTAAGTCAGTAACATGTCGTTCGGAACAATTCAGTATTGCAGAAAACTCTATTGCAGAAATAGACTTCTTTAATGTCTTGACTGCACACAATACCATAAACTCTTCTGCATTAGTTGTTAAATCATATATAGAATATTGAATCTTCTCAAATCCTTTCTCAATTATAGKGAAAGTAATATCGATTTTAGAAGCTTTTTTTAAATTTGAATCATTAAAACTGAGAAAAATGACCCCTTTTATTTCAAGAGAGAGTAGGCTCTCAACGATTCGATCTCTATTGTCTTGCACTTTTTTTAAAAACTTTACTTCTGATGCTATTAAGTTTAAATTGGTTCTACATATATTTGGACAATAAAAACTACGTGATGCATAAAGATAATAAAATAAATACAACTCATTTGGCGTTAACCTTTCTGAATAAAAATACTTGTTTGCAACTGGTACGAATCCTTTTTCTTCTTTTTTTATCAACTGATAATACCTCCATAATAATAAAATTGAGAACCTCCCTCCTCCTTCTCTTTTATCTGTAGGAAGTATTCTCTGTAACTTTTTCTCTGTATACTCTGCAAAATCAGGTTATATATAATCGAATATTTCTTATATTTGAGAATAATAAGGTTGTATATTACCGAAATGATTTTATCATACGGTTAAATTTTACCGATCTTTTTTTCTCACGGTATCTTTTGAACMCAATAATCGATACTCAGCTAAAGCTTTGTTTAATTCGGTTGTTCCACTAAATTGCCAAAACTTAATTCCAGTACTCTCATTTAACCCCGAGCATATATACTTAAAGCCTCTCTTTATGAAATAATGAAATAACTTTGGACTATAACAATAAAAGAAAACATCTCTATTTGAAAACATTTTCCCACCTTCTTTCATAAATTTGAACAACAAGTAAGCTAACCACGTGATAGCATCTATCTCAATATTTAGATTAATTTTTTAACCAAACACCGCCGTAACTCCTGTTACTATCGCAGAACTAAAATCCCATTTACCTACAGGAATTGCTGCACTGGCTGCACCTGACATTCTCAAATATTCATTTCCAAAATGTTTTAGAGAAACATAGTCAACACCATTGTAGATGGTAAAGTAATTATTTCCGTTGTAGCTAAGTTCCAGGTCGCCAAATTGTCCTCCAACTTTGATAAAGTTTGCTGGATATCCCTTCTGATATATCTTCTCCGCTGCTAAGTTTGAAGTGTCAATGTAATCTGAACTTATCCTCCCTGCAATTATCTGATCTGCAGTCAGTGTTCCAGTATAAACACCATTAGCATCTATATGTGTTAATCTGCTGGAGTTAGCCATAATACCACCTAAAGCCGCAGCATTCGGTTGACTAGTCACCTGATTCCAACTCAAAGTAGCGTTTTTCCCCATCTGAACATTCATATCTTTTGTCCTCTCTCGAATTCTGTAATATTCTCTCTGCTTAATATATGAACCGTAATATTACCACCAACTCTCTCTTCTAAAGCTCCCACGAAATCAAATGTATCCAGAAGGCTTTCTACGGCTTGATTTGGGTTGAAATGATTGACTAGGAAGTCTAATCCATTCTGTTGTCCAATGCCCCTTACAACGACTTCAGAAGACGTTATAACATGCGGTTCAAATCCGTCCGAATGGGAATATTGGATAAAACCACTCTGATTCTTCTCTACATCAAAGTAAGCTAGTATTATAGCCAACCCTGAACCTGTTGGTTCATGAACGTAGTAGGTTGGATAATCCAAAATGAAGCGTAGATGAACCAATAAACTTTCTTTTTGTACGATAAGGGCTATCTTGTCTATTGAAGTTTCTTCATTGACTAAATGAGCTATTCGTATACGCAGCTCCTCACAATAGTCTTGCGCTCCAGAACAAAAAATAGATACCTTATTAGTCAATCTAGTTAACTTCTTGTGATTATCACTAATTACCTTTTTCCCTTTCATTATTCGCCCATCGCCAGCAATCATTACATAATTGCTTGGATTATTTATAGCTATGCATAAGCTCATCTTACTCAGCTCCTTTTTCATCAATGTATTTTTTGTATTCTATAACTTTATCTAAGCTCATTCCATTCCTACTATTTTCATAATTACTAATATGCGACTTGTGACAATTCAAAAGCACTGCAAGTACGCTTAGCCTTATCCTTTTCCGTATTCTTAAAAGCCTGTATTCATCTCTCTCTGACAATCTGACTACCTCCTTGATATTTTTGGACAACAGAAATAAGGGATTCATAAGAATCCCCTAGTTATACAAATATAATTTGATTGATCGATAATATTTAGAGCAATCTCTAATTCGACCATACAAGTATTATATCATATGAGGATAAATTTGTCAAATTATGGTATTTAATAAGAAGAAGTTAGCTTTTCTCGCTTTGACGTTGGATAAAATTTAAATTCAACTTGAGCTTGATTTTTTTCCACTTTATATGGGCTACCGCATTGTATAATAGTATCCTCCTCAATTTCGTACTCAGCTAAATCCCTATTACAACTATAAATTGTAATGTCCATAAGATCATTCTCAATTACTCCTTTAAATAATTTCTTTATCTTTGAGTCTAATAAATTCATCTCAAATCCATTCAATAATAAGTTTTTTTCTAGTTTGTTCTTTTCTTTTAACAACCACAGTAATTGATTTTTCGTTCCTTCATCCAAATTCTCCCCCATATAGCCAACATGATCTGTCAAAAGTTTTAAAACTTGTTCATAATTCATAAAATACTTTGTCATAGACTTTTTTTCATCTCTTAACATGGCATATCTCTTTTTCATTTCTTTGACACTATTATATTTTTTCATAGTTAGCTCCTTAGTTTTATATTTGATTTGTATGTAAGAGGAAACATCATGTTTCCTCTCTTTTATTTTGTTCATTATTACTCTATAACCTTGTGTTTTTTCAGCACACTTTCTAAATCTTGATAGAAAGATAATAGTTTTTCATTTGGAAATAACTCCTGATCCTGCCATTTTCTCCGTTCTACACCATGATAATGTTTTAAATAGCCTATTAAACTATCAACTGCGTTGATGTCATTAACATGAAACTTTTTAAGGAGATCAAGATAGCTATTTAGCTTTGAAATAATGAAGTCTTCAGCATTCTTCTCTTTGAAAATTTCAGTCTTTGTATTCGAGTCTAACGCCCAGATGGTTTCAAAAATATATTGCACTTTTTCTTGATACGAATTAATCTTTATTGTTTGATTCAGTTGATCGTATAAGCTCTTTAATTGATCTTCATAATCATCAATATACTCATCCAAAATCGTTTCACCTTCAGGATTATCGACAATAAGCTCTCCATGACGATTATCAAAATCCATTGTTTCTATGTAATGAATGCGTATTTTCAGTTCATCAACATGAGTAAGCTCTTTTTGAAAATATTCTGATGCGATACCCTTGAATATCTTTGATAAAACGCTCAAGTATTTTTTAGGTATCTCCCTTGTTCCTTTCAACCAGCTACTAATATTTGTAGGTACTATTTTTAATTTTTCTGCTAATTCCTTGTTTTCGATGTTATACACTTTACAAATAAATTCTAATCCAATCATTCAGATCACTCTCTTTCATTTCTCTCATATTCTTATTATATAGATGATTTTGATGAATGTAAATATATTTTGTTGATTTTATGTTGATTTTAAACATTATGGTCAAAAAAAGAACGGCTATTCAACCGTTCAAGTTATATTCACTTCATATCAGACTGTTGTTTGGCTTGTAATGGCTATCGTATCAATAGAAGGTTTTATAATTATCCATGTTCATGTACAAGTTTCTGAGTACTTTCTGGCGATTTATAGAAGCAATTGGTCTATTTCAGAATCTTCTTTAAAGCTCCATGCTATCCTCATGTACCTTACACGCTATATATCCAAATAATTTAGTGGGTTAAACCTCTGATTCTGCTCCCGTAATTCATTTCCCCACATTGCAACATATCTCATCGTAACCGTAATACTTTGGTGACGCATCAGCTTTTGAATTGCAAAAGCACTCATTCCAGACATAGCAAGTCGATGACAAAATGTGTGTCGAAAAGTATGCGGCGATACTCTTATGTTTGGAAAGTTCATCTTCTCACCTAAATATTGAAATATTTGCATTAGTGAAAATTCAGTTATCTGGTTATAGTCCCTCTTGGTGAATACATATTCGCTACTCTTCCCCCAATGTTGTTTGCAGAAGGTTTGATATGCTCGAAGTTCTTTGGTTAGTTTCTCTGTCATAGGTAATGTCTCTTTACGTCTCGTTTTGCCAAATACAGATATTGATTGATTTTCAAAATCAATGTCTGACCATTTCAAATTGATAATTTCCCCTCTTCTAATACCAGTACCTAAAATCACAACAATAAGCATGTAGTCACGATAGGCACAATAACTCTTCTCTCTACGTTTAATTCTCCTATAGTAACTCAACATTTGAATAATTTGCTCATCATTAAATACTTCAACCTTCACATCATCTTTCAATAGCTTAATCTTTTTAACTGGACTAATCTTTATTACCTCGCACTCCACCATATAATTGAAGAATGCTCTCATTCTCATAAGTTTTGTGTTTACAGTACCAGCTTTATTTCCTTTTTCCTGACAATGTATCAAGTAACTTTTTGCATGACTTTGTGTAATATTTTCAACGTTGACTACTTCATGCTCTACACAGTAATTGATAAACTCTCCAAGCAACGTTTGATAATTCCTGATGTTTACCTTTGTCGTATTCTTGAACTTGCGATCATCTAAAAAATCTTGAAATGCAAACTTTAACAACACAAAAAACCACTCCCTAATAGAATATTAAGAAGTGGTCATTGMTTTATTTATTATTTGTAACAGTGACTGCTTCTTAAATCAAAGTCAAAATAACCTCAATTCAAGGAGCTACATGGTCTGATGGTTTAGAGCAGAAAGGCTGAAAAGCCTTATCCAGTCTAGCCTACATCATGCCGCCCATGCCGCCCATGCCGCCCATATCTGGCATGCCAGCGCCAGCACCCTTAGGTTCAGGTTTGTCAGCAACAACCGCTTCAGTTGTCAAGAACATAGCTGCAACGGAAGCTGCGTTTTGCAATGCTGAACGAGTTACTTTAGCAGGGTCAACGATACCCGCTTCGAACATGTTAACCCATGTTCCAGTAGCTGCGTTGTAGCCTACGCCGATTTTTTCGTTTTTCAGACGCTCAACGATAACCGAACCTTCTTGACCAGCGTTCGCAGCGATTGTGCGAAGCGGCTCTTCAAGGGAACGAAGAACGATGTTAACGCCTGTTTGCTCGTCGCCTTCTGCTTTAACAGCAGCAACAGCGTTGTATACGTTAATGAGGGCAGTACCGCCGCCCGATACGATACCTTCTTCAACCGCTGCACGAGTGGAGTTGAGGGCATCTTCGATGCGTAGTTTGCGCTCTTTCAATTCTGTTTCTGTAGCTGCGCCAACTTTGATAACTGCAACGCCGCCAGACAATTTTGCAAGACGCTCTTGAAGCTTCTCACGGTCAAAGTCGGAAGTTGTTTCTTCCAGTTGAGCGCGGATTTGGTTCACGCGAGCAACGATGTCAGCGGAGTTGCCGCTGCCGTCAACGATGATTGTAGTTTCTTTAGTGATGCGGATCTGACGAGCAGAACCTAGTGATTCAACGCCAGTTGACTTAAGCTCAAGGCCTAGCTCTTCTGTAATCACTTGGCCGCCTGTTAGAGCAGCGATATCTTGAAGCATAGCTTTACGACGGTCACCGAAGCCTGGAGCTTTAACAGCTACGCAAGTGAATGTTCCACGAAGTTTGTTCACTACTAGAGTAGCTTGAGCTTCGCCTTCTACGTCTTCAGCGATGATTAGCAATTGCTTGCCGGATTGTACGACTTTCTCAAGAACCGGAAGGATCTCTTGAATGCTCGTAATTTTTTTGTCAGTGATAAGAATGTAAGGGTTGTCTAGGACAGCTTCCATTTTATCAGTGTCAGTAATCATGTATGGAGATACATAACCACGGTCAAATTGCATACCTTCAACAACTTCTAGTTCTGTAACAAAGCCTTTCGACTCTTCTACAGTGATAACGCCGTCGTTGCCGACTTTTTCCATAGCTTCAGCAATAAGTTGGCCTACTTCATCGTCAGCAGATGAAATCGAAGCAACTTGTGCGATCGATTGTTTGCCTTCGATTGGTTTCGAGATTGCTTTAAGCTCTTCAACAGCAGCTTTAACAGCTTTCTCGATACCTTTGCGGATAACCATAGGGTTAGCGCCAGCTGTAACGTTTTTCAAGCCTTCGCGAATCATCGCTTGTGCTAGAACAGTAGCAGTAGTTGTACCGTCACCTGCAACGTCATTTGTTTTTGTAGCTACTTCTTTAACAAGTTGAGCGCCCATGTTTTCAAAAGCATCTTCAAGCTCGATTTCTTTTGCAATGGAAACACCATCATTTGTGATAAGCGGGCTTCCGAATTTTTTCTCAAGTACCACGTTGCGGCCTTTTGGACCTAGTGTTACTTTAACTGCATTTGCAAGTGCATCAACACCGCGCAGCATTGCGCGACGAGCGTCTTCGCTAAATTTAATTTCCTTAGCCATTAACAGAAACCTCCCAAAATAGTTTAAGTAGAACTGCTTAGTTTATGTGTTGCCTTCTATGTGACCCTAAGCGGGTTGTTATTCAAAAATCGCGTGAATTTCGCTTTCTTTCATAATCAAATACTCTTTGCCTTCGTATTTGATTTCAGTGCCTGCATATTTGGAGAAAAGAACGCGGTCGCCTTCTTTAACTTCAAGAGCAATGCGAACACCATCTTTCAGCGTGCCGCTTCCAACTGCAATCACTTTGCCTTCTTGCGGCTTTTCTTTCGCCGAATCCGGCAATACGATACCGCTAGCGGTTGTTTCTTCTTTCGCGATTGCTTCGATCAATACGCGTTCACCCAAAGGTCTGATCATTGAAAATAGCCTCCTTCAAAATTTGTCGCTGCTTATATTCTCGTTAGCACTCGAAACCTTCAAGTGCTAACAACTATTTTTATCATACTCATTTTCGTTATTAATTTCAAGTGCTTGGTTTCATTTTTCCGTTTATTTACACTAGGCAGAAGGAACTAAATCTTTTTTGTGCGGATTGGCCCGTCCATTGTGATTCGCTCAAGCTATTATTATGCGCCAACTATATCTTGAGAATACGATAATGCTCAAATTGCTTCCCCGCAGAAATACGACCGTTTGCTCTTTTTAAAACAACCTCAGGATCAGTAAAGATTTACTTCAAAGCCGCATCGATGCCAAAAGCTTGTCCTGACCACGCCTTTTTAGAAGTCCAAGCCTCGTCTGCTCCACTCCAAAATGGATGCTCGCTTGCTAGGCCAAGCGGCAAGAACACCGCAGCGCATAAATAGAGGCTTCCCGTAGAAATGTACCGCTCGCCAACATCTCGCTGATGTCCGCAGAAGCCGATTGTAAGCCATCCATCCGCTGTAAAATTGCCTGGCACTTCAAGCGTTCTACGAATCGCTGCGGTAAGCGCACAGCGTACCTGAGATGCTGTGACGGACGTTGGCAAATCATCATTTAAAGCATGCTGAGCTAGGCTTTGAAAGGCTCCGAAACGATAGGCAAGCGAGCGTCCAATTGGCGGGTATGTTCCATCCGTTCCAATTAGCCGCTCAAGCACTTCTGCATAACGCCGTGAACGGCTCGCAACAGCACCCTGCATGGCTCGCCATTCCTCGTGCTCATCACCTGCTGCGGCAAGTACATCGACCAGCATCGGCTGAATAACGAAGCTGTTATAGTAATCCCAGTGGAAATCCGGACCATCACTATATGCGCCGTCACCCAAATACCACTGTTCATGCTGCTTCAACGCGTAATCGATCCGCATCGGGTCCCAGTCAAGCTCACCAAGCTTAAGCAGCGCCGCTTCAATCGTTGCTGCAAACAGCAGCCAATTCGAGAAGACTGGCTTTCTCGATCTCGTTTGCTTCAGCGCCGTAATTACATTTGCCTTCACACGCTGCTCCAGCTTTTCACCAAGCTCTATCGGAGCACGCAATATCGCAAGCGCCAAAAAAGCAGCGTCGACAATCGGCTGGTAACCATCGCTAAAGTTCATATAGTCTGGCGAAGCTGGATCAGTGCCCGCATCCACTGCTTCACGAGCAAGCGCGGCATAACGAATTCGCAGCTCCTCTTCGTGTCCATTAATGTGCTGATTCTCAAGCCATGGAGCCATACCGGATAAAAGGCGTCCTAACGCTTCTAAATGCGTAAATTTCGCTCGGTCAGCTTTAAGTTCAGCGGCAGCTTTCTCATCATCAGTATCTCCAGCAGTTATTGCGATTTCTATAGGCATCTTCTCTTTAAGACGGCGCTCAGCAAGGGCGCTAAACACAGGTTCGCCAATAGCGAGCATCTGCTCCAGCCAGTATTTGCGCATAGGAAGCGTTTCGTTTATCTGTGATCCACTTTCGATTTGCATGTTCGTTACCTCTCCTCTACCAGAATGTCGAGGAATCCCCTCTTAATCGCGCTAAACCTTCTACGAAGAAATAGTCACCATAAATAAGCGGCACATCAATGTTTCTCCGCTCTGGGTAATGRCTTGTCCCATGCAAAATCAAGCCTTCCTCCGCTTCATCATCCCAAGCACCGTAATTCTCGTACAGTGAACGCATTATTCGCTCGCCTGACGCTTGATATAGCTCCGATTCTTCTGCAGGAACTGATCTTGCGATTTCGAGCAGACCGCAGGCAGCACAAGCACCAGCTGACGTGTCGCGATAACGTTCTACACCTGAAGGCAGACGGAAATCCCAATGCGGCACCGAATCCTCAGGCAAGTTCGCAAGGAAGAAATGGGCAACCCGCTTCGCCGCCTCCAAGTACCGAGCCTCGCCCGTATAACGATAGCTGAGCGCCATCCCGTAAATCGCCCACGATGCTCCGCGCGACCACGCTGAGTTTGGCGCAAAGCCTTGTCCGCCGTTCACACTTACAAATTCACCCGTATGCGGGTCAAAGACTACAATATGATTAACCGAACCGTCCGTCCGTATAAAATGCTCCAGCACCGTATCCGCATGCTCCATCGCCAAATGCTTAAATCTTGGGTCGCCCGTTGTCTCGCTCGCCCAGTAGAGCAAAGGCAGGTTCATCATGCAGTCAATAATTGCCCAGCCCTCATTGCGATCCCCCTCACCCCATGGGTTCCAAGCTCTAATATAGTTTCCTTTTACATTAAATCTTCCGCTAAGTACACTAGCCGCTAACAACGCTCGTCTGCGGGATTGCTCTTCACCAAGCAGCTTATAGCGGGCTACACTCGTTAGCGACCACATGAAGCCGATGTCGTGATCCAAGCGATCATATCCGAACAATACTTCATCCAATTGCTGCTCGCATGCTTCGGCAATATCTTTATATCGATCATCCTTCGACTCTGAATCACGGTACAACAGCCATAACAAGCCCGGCCAGAAACCGGCTGTCCACCACTGAGGCGCCTCCAGCACATACGTTCCATCGACGCTCGCATGCGGAAATCTTGCACCAATCCGATTACTTGTTCTCGTAACCTTCTCATGTACATTTGCCCAAGCTTCATTTGCCCAATTGATCTGCTCCATATCCTTACTCGCTCCTCGCATCGAATATTGTAGTTATGATTCAAATTGAAAAATAAAATTTGCAATTAACGGCACTTCAACTGCTGCTTTCCATTCAAAATCAAGCGTATACCAGAATCGCTCAACGCCATAATGATCGATATCGCTCCTTGCGGTAACGACCGGCTTCCAAACCTGATGATCATAATTAATAAACAATTGGCGTTGTCCTGTTAAAATCACTCGACCTTCCTCGACCAGCTCGGGAACTAGAAACGTAATGAACCGCTCTGTAACTTGCCGCTCAGCATCCGATTCATCTCCATTTGGCATCATCCAAATCGTATCCGTCAGCGTCAGGCGCGGCAGCTTTCCCTTTTCCCACAGAAATCGGCGCTCCAATCGCTCCAGCTTGGAATGGCCATACGTCGAGCTGATTTCCAGCGCAAACTTATCCATCTTCGCATTTGTTGACGCTTCCATAACTGCTGCTCTAAACGTAGCCCCATTTTGCTGATGAGAGCCATCTATTATAGGAACCGAATGACCCTTAGAGCCATTGCACCAAATTGAATACCGTTCCGGGCCAAAATATTTCGCCGTATATTTTCCGCTGCCCAAATCCGCTAAATAAGCTTGTCCATCCGCATGTATGATGAAATGGCCCACATCATTGTGGTTATGAGGCTCCTCATTATGGCCCCCTTTTGCCGCAAAGCTGTAGTTGCCACCGTTCTCACTTGCATGTCTAGACAGAAGCCACTGCACATCAGATAAATAATAGGACTCGGCAGGCCAGATCGTTTTACTTTCAGTCGCCACCATCCATTCTTCTTTCACCCACAGCAAATTACGAATCGCCGGCGCCCAGCGTCCGCAATGATCAGCAGAATACTCCGCTCTAAGGCTCGCATCCGGTACAATGACCTCTGCAAACTCCTGATGCAGACAGCAGCTGAGCCCCATAAATATACCGCTTTCAGGACGCGAATCACTAAAGTTAACGACCGTGCTGCTTCCTGTAAAACATTTCTGCTGAAAAAGTGCAATCTCCTTCACCTTATTCGATGCAAATAAGTTGATTTCCCCATCTGTTGCCGCTTTTAACATCTGAGCAAAATATACATAATATCCGAAACCATACTGCCAATATAAATAACCTTCCGCACACGCACCGTCATCGCCAAATCCACTCAAATAACAATCAAGCGAATGAAGCACACGTTCCAGCACTTGCGACAGCCTATGCGAATCCTCAATAAGATACAACGCTGCTGCCCCAACCGAACCCGCGCATACAGCCGCCCAATTGTGATCCGCTGTCTCCCACCCATATGGGCCTTGCTCCAAAAAAGGACGGAATAGGCGATTCTCTACCTCAGCCTCTATACGCCTTCGCAGCAAGTCCGGCAAGCGGTCACCTAATAACAACTTTACCTCACTCAGTGCAAACCCCGTCTCCGCCGAAAATAAATCGATGTCCAGCCTGTCTGATCCTTCATTAAAATGAGCAGGCAAACACCATATAAACTCATTGCAAACCGACCAGATCATATTAAGAGCGGCAACTTCGTAATCTACATTTTCCGGCTCCTGCAGCGCCATAATGACATACGAATTCAATCTTTTTCGCCTCTCAAAATATACTCTTTCATAAGCTAAGCGCTCTCCCGTATCTCCATAAACACGAAATAGAGAGTAAGTGAGCTCGGGATCAGGGGTAAGCATGAAGCGATCGGCATCCCTTTTAATCTCTTCAAGGAGCTGTTCATTAATGGACTGATTCCACAGTTGCGAACTGGGCTTCTGGATTTCACCGCCTGAGGCTAGAAGCGTCAGCCCTTTTTTCTTATGCTGCTCCAAAATCTCCTGTATCCGGTCACGTTTCATTTGTATAATCTCGCTCCTATTCTGCCTGCGCAGCTGCTGGCTTTATACTAAACGGGCATTATGCGAAACTCCATACTTTCATAATCATTGCACCTAAATTGTACCAGTAGTTTATGAATAGCAGAAGGCTGTAACAAAAAAATACCGTACGGCGATTTCTCGCGCACGGTATTTCATGGTTTTCAGCTATTCGCCTCTATAGTACAATCCACCCAAAATAAATAGGGTTAAATCCTCGACGATCGCTTCCTGTGATGAACGTTCTTCTTCATGCAAGATAGCCCAATATTGGCTATTCCGATGAAAGAGCAACGTACCGATAATGGAAAACAAGGTGTTATCTAAGGAGTTGAATTGAAATAAACCTTGCTCCTGACCCTCTTTGAGCCAGTAGCGGAGCTTCCCCCACATCGGCATCACATGYTTGCGTATCTTCTCAATTCGATCCGTGTTCATGATAACTTCTTGCTGAATAATGTTAATTAATTGATAGTCGCTGTAGCGGAAATTAGTTACCTCACGAACAATAAGTCTAACACCCTCTACCGGATCTATCTGCATTGGGTCTAGCTCGGCAATTTGATTGTTTGGAAAATAATAATCAAATAAAGCATAGAACATATTTTCTTTCCCGCCAAAATGATACGAGACGAGCGCAACATTAGCTCCAGCCTCTTCGCATATTTGCCTAACGGTCGTTTTATCGAAGCCGTTTTCCGCAAACAGCTTTTTGGCAGCTGACAATATTCTAATTTTAATATCCGCATCTCCTGTTGTCATGACTGGCCCCCATAAAAACAATATCTTTTATTTTGAACCACTTCTAAACCAACAGCAAACTGCAGTTGAATTATCTTTTTTGCCCTGCAATTATTGCTGTAGGCTGCACTACAGGAGCGGCTTGGCGCTTCAGCGCCACCGCAACGACGCTAACCGCAAAGGCAACGACCGCAATAACGCTCAGTGACAAAGAGTCAGCTGTAGCCGCTGGGCCGCCGAACAAAATATTCATCGTACCTTCAACTGCATACGTCGCTGGAAGAATATCACCAAGCTTGACGTAAAAGTCGGATAACAATTCACGCGGTACGATCGCACCAGAGGTAACAAGCTGTGCCGACAATAAAATAATATTGAACAGCATGCCGCTTAAACCAAACAGGTAAATAAACATTTGCGAGACGAATATAAAGGTTAATACGAACATCAGCTGGAACAGCCAAATATGAAGGAATCCTTGTTCCATCTGACCGCCAAATGCAGCAAGCAAGGAAGAACCTACTAACGAAACAATGACACCTGCTCCTACATTAATTACGCTTCTTGCGCCAAAACGTTTCCATCTGCTTGTTGTTGCTCCTAGTGAAAGGGAAGATTGCTCAAAGTTCATACCCATGATCATCGCGCCGACATAAGAAGCAAGCACCAGCATCATCGGAACCATTTGATTGTTCATTCCTTGTATCACGTTCGTTGACTGAATTTCAGATTTAACACGCTCTGACAATCCTTGTGCCGCTGCTCCAGCTTGCTCTGCTGGCAGCTGCATGTTGCCAAGTACCGTTTGAATGCCGCCCGTTACGGCTTGTTTATTTACTTCTGCTGTTATTTGTCCGGCTGCACCACTCATAATACTTTTAATCAGAGCTGGATTTGATTCGTTAATTACATATTGAATGGAGGCTGTACCATCGGCTGCTGAAGCCTTCTGAGAGAAATCCGCCGGTATCCATACGACCATCTGCAGTTCACGCTCATTCAGCTGCTGCTTCGCCTCGTCAATGCTGCTGATTTCACTCATGTTAAAAGGCAAGTTCTGAACAAGGTTGCCAGCAATCTTCTGTCCCATCTGTGCATCTTCATTCACAATAGCAATATGCAAATTTTGTACGCGGTCCGTAACACCGTTATAACCTGTCATCCAAATGACCGAAAAAATAACTTGGAACATGATTGCCGTAAATATACCAACGATAGTCGTTGGACGTTTCATAAAAGCAATTAGTGCATTTTTCAATATGATCCACTCCCGTTTTCTCTATTTAAACAATTGTTTTAAACAACTGTTTAAATATTATGCGGAAATGATGTTTTTGTCAACCACGCAAACTCGCCTTCGGCGTCCTCTAGATGCTGATGAAGCTTTGACGGAGAAATATTAGCCTTTTATAAGCTTCTTAAATAAAAAAAAAGAAGAAGAGGACATTCCCCTTCTTCTTCCTATGCTTCAGACATTGACTCTCCATATTCCGCTTCCCATTTTGCATCTGCAGCTAGCTGCTTTTTGTGTACCGAACCTGATAAAAACACACTAATCTCATATAGAACGAGTAATGGGATTGCCACTAATATATCCGATATGAAATCCGGCGGCGTAATCATAACTCCAATAAGCACCATGATGAAATACGCTAGACGGCGCATTTTGCGAAGCCGCTGTGGATTCACTAAACGAATAGCTGTCAAAAACATGATGACTAGCGGCAGTTCGAATAACAGCGATATCGGAATGAGCAGATTAAACATAAACGTAAAATACTGCGCGATACCATATGTTTCCTCAAGGTTTAAATGTTGTGATACTGTTCTTGTGAAATTAAAAGCGAGTGGAAAGACGACAAAATAAGAAAACGCCAATCCAATTAAAAACATGATTAGTGCAAATGGAACATATTTAAGCGTGGAACGCTGCTCGTTCTTGCGCAAAGCCGGCTTTACGAATGCCCAAAGCTGATATGCAATAACAGGCAAAGAAATAATTAAAGCGATGACAAATGCAAATTTCATATACATGCCAATGCCATCCCAAAGGGAAAACGTATGTAACGAAATTGTATTAGCAGGCTTCTGGCTCATTAGAAAGTTATAGGTAGGCTGTGCAAATATAAGTCCGACGACTAAGCCTAACGTTAAAATAATAAGCACGTAAATGATACGCTTGCGTAGCTCGCCAAGATGCTCCAAAAGCGGCATCAACCCTTCTTCTCGAAGAAGCGCTTTACGTGATTTATGCTCCGATTTGCTGTTTCCTTCCGATCCCACCTGCACGATACCTCCTTCGCCTAGCGGTAAACCTTTTTTTCAAGAAAAAAGCGGGCCCGATTAATCCGGCAGCCGCTTATTGTCTTTATCACTATTTTCCGAGCGACTCACATCAACACGGCTCGAATCTTTGTCCTTGCGATCACGGTCACGATCATCATCATCCATGATCTCTCTTGCTCCGGATTTAAACTCACGCAATGTCCGTCCGAATGCACGTCCAAGTTCTGGTAGCTTGTTTGGTCCAAATAGTAGCAAAGCAACCAACACGAGCAGTATAACACCTGTTGCACCAATTCCTGACATTTGCCAACCTCCTCGTAATTTTATGTAGCAGCATCATTATTAAGCAGCTCATACTTAACAGCTGTTTAAGCCGCCATATCCCATGCTGACAATATCTTCACGAACAATCGTATCTCCCGCTAAAATCCGCGGCAGCAGCACATCGAATGATGTATATGGATCATGCATGACGCATCCTGGAAGCCCCAATATCGGCACTCCGTTTAAATAACCAATAAGCAGCATTGAGCCTGGCAGCATCGGAGTTCCGTAACTTACGATATCCGCTCCTGTTTCCTTTATGGCTCCAGGAGTGCGATCGTCGGGATCTACCGACATTCCGCCAGTCACTAGTATCATATCATAACGTTGTGCAAGCAAATAGTGTATTTCCTTGACAATTGTTTGTCGATCATCGGGTGCAAATCGCTGCTCTGCAACTTCTGATCCAAGCTCCTCGAGCTTGCTTCTTACTGCCGGACCAAATTTGTCTTCAATTCTTCCGTTAAAAACTTCGCCGCCCGTCGTCAACAAACCGACACGAAATTTACGGAAAGGGCGAACGCGCAGCGGTGAAACTCCGCCATTCGCTTCACGGTATTCGGCTGCAAGCCTCTCTACCGTCTCTACCTTCGATTTGGGTACGACAAGCGGAATGGCTCTGGTTGCAGCCAGCGCTTGTCCCGGCTTAACGACTGTTTTTGCCTTAATCGTTGCTAATGCAATTTCACCCAGCTCATTAATGGCATCAACTAATGCCTTATCAATCTCCGCAAGGCCTAGCTGGTTTGCTTTAATGCTCACCTTGCCCTCATGCGGCTCTGAAAGAATGAGTTTCTCGTCATATAACGCTTCAGCCATTCGAATGGCTGCATCATCCTCATGAAGCTCGTTTTCTCCAAGCTCCATAATATAGATATGCTCCTTGCCAATATCAAGCAGATTAGGAATGTCTGCTTCTACTACGACATGACCTCTTTTGAACAATCGACCCTTAAACTGACCTGGAATAATTCGCGTTAAATCATGAGCCAGTCGCAGCCCGATCGCATCATATACGGAAACTTCTCTTAGCGTAGTCGATCCATGTTGTTCTGTTCCGTTCTCTGCATGATGCTGCTGCTGACTCATACGCTATGTTCCCCCAGTTCTCCGGATAAAATGCCCAGAGCATGCGGCAATTGATCCATGATCGCCATTAAGCTCTCGTGTACGCCCTTTGGACTCCCAGGCAGGTTAACGATTAATGAGCTGCCTCTAATGCCGCAGACGCCTCTTGAGAGCATTGCTCTTCTTGTTTTTTGGAGAGCGCCCATGCGCATCGCTTCCGCTATTCCCGGAACAGCACGGTCAATAACCTTGAGCGTTGCCTCGGGCGTAACATCGCGCTCTGCAAGACCTGTGCCGCCCGTCGTAAGCACAAGATCCGCATGGAAGTACTCTGTCATTTCAATAATGGCTGCCATTATTTCATCCTGCTCATCCGGTACAATCCGATAATCAATAATTTCTCCACCCAGCTCTTCCTCAACCAATTCACGGATAACCTGGGCACTCGTATCCTCACGTTCTCCACGTGATCCTTTATCGCTTGCTGTCAAAATTGCTACTTTCCACCGCATTTACCATTCCTCCCATTCCTATTTCGCTCATGGGTTTGACGAAATTCGATAATCGCCGCTTTTTCCGCCCGTTTTTGAAACCAGCTGCGTAGGACCGATAACCATATCCTTTTGCAGCGCTTTGCACATGTCGTAGACCGTTAGAGCTGCGGCAGACACGGCTGTCAGTGCTTCCATTTCCACGCCGGTTTTTCCTGTTGTCTTTACTGTACCTTCTATGTAAAGCTCATCCGTTCCGTTATCGCTAAAAACCACATTGATGCCTGTGAGCGGTAGCGGATGGCACATTGGAATCCAATCTGACGTTTTTTTGGCAGCCATAACTGCAGCAACCTGAGCCACAGCCAGTACATCGCCCTTCCCAATCTTGCCAGCCTTAATTTGTTCTAATGTATCTCGGTTCATCGTTATCCTAGTTTGAGCGACTGCCGTGCGGGAAGTGACTTCCTTGTCAGAGATGTCTACCATTCGCGCCCGACCCTGCTCGTTAAAATGTGTCAACTCCACCTCAAACGCTCCTTCTAGCGCTAATGAACGGTTCGCCTTTAACGTTCATAGCTCGCTTGGCAATCATTCAGCTGTATTTCCTCTAAACTAAATACATGTTTTTTTCAGTAATCAAGCCATCCATTTTCAAATCATGCCCCTCGAGAGGCACCTCATCGATGAGCTGCGCCTCGAACGCTATTCCAAGCCAGTACTGCTTAGAAGCATTGTTTTGAACAGATTCAGCAAATCGGTCATAATAACCGCCCCCATAACCAAGGCGGCCCCCTTGAAGGTCAAAGGCTAGTCCCGGCACAAACACAACACCCAGTTCACAATTGTCCTTAAAAGGCTGCGCCGTATTCGGATTCGGCTCCATAATCCCATATGCACCAGGTATCAGATCATCCCAGCTCCGCAAGGTATAGAGCTCCATGGAACGATCTGCTGCGATGCATCTTGGCGCAATGACTTCTCGCCCTGTTCGCCAGCCCCATTCAATGAGACCTGACAAATCAAGCTCGCTCCGAAAAGAAACGTACACCATAAACGCGGCAACCGAATGGCTTTCAATAAAAGCCATCGCTTTCGTGCAAGCTGCTTCTGACCATAATCGCCGCTGCTCGACTGGTAATTTATTTCGTTTTATCGTTATCTGACTTCGTATGTAAGCCTTATCGCCCCGTTGATTTGGTTCAACCAAAAGCATTCACCTATTCTAGTTCCCATCATTTTCTTTCATTAATTGTAGTTTAACATTGTTGTGCAACTTTCGCCAATGCTAGCGCTCGTTTATGGTACACTAATATGTAGTATGAGCATTCGTTCTTTACCATTTATTTGTTGGAGGTTTCAAAATGCTGCTGCAGGTTTCTAACGTAACAAAAAGCTACGGCGTAAATGTCGTATTATCCAATATTTCGATGCAAGTGCTGGAACGAGAACGTATTGGTCTCGTAGGTGTGAACGGTGCAGGCAAGTCTACACTGCTCAAAATCATTGCAGGCGAAATGTCCGCAGATTCTGGCGCTATTCATAAAGCCAAAGAAACTAAAATTGGTTATCTCGCTCAGAATAGCGGATTGCAATCCAATCGAACGATTGGTGAAGAAATGCTTGCCGTTTTCTCGCATCTAATTGAAGCAGAGCAAGAGCTTCGTGATCTTGAAGTGAAAATTGCAGATCCCGAACTTCATCAGGATGAGAAACGTTATACAGCCATACTCGATCGTTATGCCAAGCGTTCAGATTGGTACCGCGAGCAAGGCGGTTTCGAGGTCAACACGCGTATTAACAGTGTTCTTCACGGTATGGGTTTCGGAACATTTCCAGCTGACACTTTAATATCAACATTAAGTGGCGGCCAGAAAACACGGCTCGCACTCGCTCGCATATTGCTTCAGGCACCGGATCTGCTTATGCTTGATGAGCCTACCAACTATCTCGACATTGAGACTTTAACGTGGCTAGAGTCCTATTTGCGCGGATATTCAGGTGCCATCTTAGTTGTATCCCATGACCGTTACTTCCTAGATGCTCTTGCTCAAACCATTATCGAAATCGAGCGTCATACCTCCAAGCGATATACTGGAAATTACAGCCGCTATATGGAGCTGAAAGCTGCCGAGTACGAAATCAATATGCGTCAATTCGAAAAACAGCAGGACGAAATTTCGCGTATGGAGCAATTTGTCCAACGAAATATTGTTCGAGCTTCAACGACCAAACGTGCACAAAGCAGACGGAAAGCTTTGGACAAAATGGATCGGCTGGACAAGCCGCAAGGTGATTTAAAAAAAGCTCATTTCACATTTGAAATCGAGCGTTCGACAGGCAAAGACGTACTTGCTGTTAATGAGGTTTCCGTTGTTTTCCCAGGTAAGGACACACCTATCTTTAAAAATGTATCCTTCCAGCTCACTCGTGGTGAAACCGTTGCATTAATTGGTCCGAACGGGATTGGGAAATCAACACTGCTAAAGGTTATTGTCGGTCAAAATGAACCAACAACAGGTACAATTAAGTTTGGAACTCACGTCAAACTCGGTTACTATGACCAAGAACAAACGAGGCTGAACGGCCAAAATACTGTTCTTGAAGAGGTCTGGGGCAGTTACTCCCATATGGAGGAGGCACGTATTCGTACGGTGCTCGGCAACTTCTTATTTAGCGGCGAAGACGTACTCAAGCGAATTTCTTCCCTTAGCGGCGGTGAGAAGGCACGTGTATCTCTAGCGAAGCTTATGCTTGCAGAGGCCAATGTCCTTATTTTGGATGAGCCTACCAACCATCTCGATCTATTTAGCAAAGAAGTTCTTGAAGCTGCATTGCTTGACTATGAAGGAACCTTGCTCTTCATTTCACATGATCGTTACTTCCTAAACAAGATGGCTGAACGAATTGTCGAACTAAAGTCGTCAGGTACTGATCATTTCCTAGGAAATTATGACGAAATGATAGAGAAAAAAAGTGAAATCGAAGAAGCACGGCTCGAAGCACTGTCAAAACAGGCTTCAAACTCAAAAACAACAGCCGTATCCGACATTTCACCTGCCAACTCTTACGAGGCAGACAAGCAAGCAAAACGTGAAGAACGTACACGGCAGCGTAAAGTTGAACAATTAGAACTGGAAATCGCTACGCTGGAGCAGCAAATAACCGATTTGGAGTTACAGCTCACTGATCCTGCGATTTTTAATGATTACATCCGTATTCAAGAAATTCAAGCTGCCATTGAAGCTGTTAAAACCTCACTATCGACCGCATATGAGGAATGGGAACAATACATGTAAGTTTCGTAAATCAATTCGTAATTCAATTAAAACCGGCAGCTTAAGGATAATCCTTTAGCTGCCGGTTTTATTCATTCCTATCCTACTTAACCACCTAAACAAACTAGGGTTAACTAACCTAATTCTAGTATTGTTCTAAGCTGATCAAGCCTAAACKCTGTGCTTCCTTTATTGCTTCCGAGCGGGACCGTACGTTGAGTTTATCAAATATACGCGACAGCTGATATTCGACATTTCGCTGGCTAACATGAAGCATAGCTGCTAATTCTTTATTGCTAATTCCAGTAGCTACTTCATGTAATATGGTCTGTTCTTTCTCATTAATAGACACATCTTCAACAGCTACTTCTGTCCGTCCGATCGTTACTTCATGCCTTCTAAGCTGCTTTAACAGGGTGATCGGAATAACCGTGTCCCCTCTCATGGCACATCGAATCGCATTATGAAGCTGTTCTCTTGATACTGTCTTGGAAATAAAACCAGAGACGCCTGATTCGATCAGCAAGTTAAAATGCGAGCCAATCTCATAGCCCGAGTAAATAATAACCTTGCGCTCCGGATCCTGTTGAATAAGACGTTTCGTTAATTCCAATCCACTAATGCCAGGCATATTCAAATCACATAAAATGAGATCAAATTGCTGGATTTGTACAATATCGAGCGCCTCAATGGCGGACAAAACGACCGATACCGACATCTCGCTGTCTTGCTCAATCATTGTTTTGGTTCCTTCTCCGACAGAAGGATGATCATCAACTAATAAGATACGAATCACGCGATATACCCCTCTCCGATCTACCGGCTGTCATGATCTCTGGCAGCAAGATGACAACCTCTAAGCCGTTACCGCTTTCCGAATAAAATGATATGTCACCTTCCAGACCAGTCACCCGCTCTTTAATGCCTGACAAGCCCATATGTTCAAAAGAAACACTCATTTGATTTACATCCATACCGACACCATCATCTTGATATCGGAAATATATCGTTCCTTTGCGCAGTTCAAGCTCAAGAACAACTAATTTAGCTTGAGAATGTTTGTCCGCATTACGCAGCAATTCCTGTACGATCCGGTAAATCGCCGTAATTTGTTCCTCGTTAAGCGGACGATTAAATGATTTTGCACGAAAATCCACTGCAAAGTTAACACGCATTTGAGTATGCTCGATAATCGATTCAACAGCCTCGACTACTCCCATCTCCTTCAAAAGCGGTGGACGCAGTTCATTACAAGTTTCACGAATTTGATGGATAACATCGAGTAATCCTTCTTTAATATCCTCCAGCTCGCGTCCCAAACTATTCGAAATCGGATAGTCCATCATAATGGCTTCAAGCTTCCGGTACCAAAGCAGCTGATCTTGCAGCGCTGAGTCATGCAAGTCAGCAGCAAGTTTTCTTCTCTCGTTCTCAGACAAACAGAATAGAAGGCGCAGCACCCATGGTGAAGTTGAATGCTCTTTGCGAACCTCCGACTCTAAATCCTCAATTAAACCTTCAATTAAATATAGATTCTCAAATACGATGCTGGAATAATTGGACATCGTCTTAAGCCAACGAAGCTCGTCCGAATTAAACCGCGTATGATTGGTTTTCATGCCGATCCACAAAATATGATACCTAGACCGTTGTCTGCCGATTACAAGACCGAGTCCATAAGGCAGCTCGATTAACTCGCCCACCTGTAAGGAATTTACAGTTCCGAGCAAAAACTCAGCAGTGATAAGTTCCTCAGGATGATCGCCCATCGGGTATACGGTATTCTCCGATTGCTCAATAAGTAAAAAAGTAATCCGACTAACTGGCAGCAGATCACTAATCTCTTGTTTAAGCACAGCTTCCAAATCGCTTTGCTTCATTACTCTAGCGATTTTTCGCGAGAAACGATCCAGACTATCCTGATAACTATACATCGCCTTAAAGAGCTTAGGTCTGAACCTTTGATCAATTTGTTCCTTCCCATATAAAAACAACGTCATTCCGATGTAAATGACAAAAAATACGCCAAACCACGCGGACCATGACGGATTGTTCTCTCCTAGTAATACAAACGCTACAAGTGCCGCCACAATGACAGCTGGAATAAAGGCTAGCGCCGTATAATATTTAAATCTAGTTAGAATAAAGTCAATATCAAATAATTGATTTGAGGTAGACAGATAGAAATAAACGATAGGTAATAAGAATAGGAATAGCGCAGTAAAAGCGGCTGGAAAAACTTGGTCCTTGCCAATAATTTGAGGCAGCAAGTTCATTAATGCAAACGGAGTAAAAGCAACTAGATGCGAGATCAACGTGATTGTGAACAGAGAATGCAGCTTTGTACGCCGATGCTTTATAAACTTTCGCACAAGCATATAAACGCATACAAAATTACCTATCAGCACAGAACTGCTATAGGCTATTTGAATATAGGTATAGATGTTATTTGACGCTAAATCTGTCCAGATATAAATTAAGCTTATGATCCCTACAAAACCCACAATCCCATATAAAGTGTTCAATATTGATTTACTAATAAAATGAACATCGAATCGCTTTAAATAAATGTTCATGAAGCTCATAAACAGCAATGGTATGTTGGGTAGAACCAAATAAATAATAGTAAGCCCAACAGAATCGCTTCGACTTGATGCTGCAGAACTATAGTAACTTAAGCCAATCGAAATAAAAAACAAAATAAGAATGATTACAGCCTTATCATTCCTTCGTTTTGCATACAAAAATCCTGAAAACGCACAAAAAATAATGAGTGAAACACCAGGGATATACAACTGAATCAGCAGCTCCCATAACGAATGGTCGCCTGTCCACCCCTTGGGAAACTCAATTTTCTGTGTAACTTTATCCTTATGTAAAACAAGAACGTAATCTGCGGATTCAATTGAATTATATTTCTTTACATACTCAAAATCCTGTACTGAATCACCGTTTATTTCTAAAATCTGATCGCCTATTTCAATACCTTTTACATCCGCTTGTCCAGCTGGTTCTATCGACTTAACAAAATAACGATTACCTGGCTCCTCCACTAGTACAGCACCGATTGAAGGAATTCTTACGATTACCGAGGTTAAATATAAAACAGAACCTAACAAGACAAACAGGAAGAGGATTGCAACAATTCGGTTAAATAAGTTAGGTCTCATGCACTCCTCTTCCTTCCCTACAAATCAGTATGCTAATTCCACATGTATGCGTAGCCGCTATTTTTTTCGTTTTTGTTCTTTAGTTCGCCAAGAAGAGCGCGTTGTTCAGCAACTGAAACACCTGCTACTTGCATTTGTCCACCCATAGCCATAGACATTTTTTCAGTGTTGCTTACCAACTGACGAATAGCTTCTTTTAACATATTAACTCCTCCGCTTCTCTACTACTATATTAGTAATCTTTTCTTCTTCTCTACTATAACAGGAATAGATACGACAGGAAACGCAAAAGTGATTCGTATTTACCGAAAGACGTTTTGCGTGGTTTGTTGTTATGCATTTTTAGAGTTTATTATGTGCAAAAATTCCGCTTTCCAAGGACTTATTTCCTGTATGGAGTCTACTAATTCCTCAAAGCGATTATAGTGCATCCGACTCATGACAGAGCCATATAATATAGTTCCTGTTCTTTCACAGGTTTCAAGAAAAAGCTCTCTTTTCATCGCAATTTCTTCGGAAGTTAACCGGCCCTCAAAATACTCTTTAATCCAGCGATCTTCTTCTGCTTCTCCTTCTATTAAATACAGAGTAAGCAAGGTGCATTTACGTTGAAGAAAATCACTTTTTTCATCCCATCGCAGCAAATCTCGGAGGTCATTCTGAATTTGAGCTGAAACACCTATTTCTAGCGCATATTCTGCAACGGTATCATTCCAATGGCGACCAGCCAACATTACGCCGGCCATACACGCTAGTTGAAGAAGCGTAGCAGACTTTTGTTTTACGACATCCAAATAGGATTCCTCGTCGTTCATTTCATTCATAATATCAAGCATTTGACCATTTGCGGCCTTCAAAAGCTGCGCATTCATCATTTCTGTGAGTGCCAATCGAATCTCATGATTAGATGTGCTGCTTAACATTGCTTGCTGCGACAAAGTTAGTAGAGAGGAGGCTACATGAATGGCTATAGGCATTGGGACTTTCATCCAAGGCTTGCTTGGAACATCCTGATCCTGCAAATCATCCAATATATCCGACGCCAAAATAAATAATTCGACTGCAGCAGCTGCTTTTATGGGGTCTTCGCCTTTTCCGCCAAACATGCGGTAATGAATAACCGTTAGTTGACCAAATCGAATCGTCTCTTCAAGCTTGTCCGCAATAAACTGCTCTGCATAACGTGCAAGAGGCTCAGCTGTAAAGAAACGCTGAACCAATAATCGCATGTGTTGACCAATGAGTGGAATACAATCGTTCACAATCGATCCTCCGCCAAATCAAGATCATTATATTATACTACTAAATCGTTACATAAACATACGCTGAAATACAGTTACGAATCGTCCTATCCGATGTAGTGTCCTTATGCCGTTGCAGTCGCCTCTGCGCTTTTGTTTTTTTTGCTTTTGATCTTCTTGCTTCTGACTCTCCCCCTCATTCATTTGACTGATTAAGTTTGTAATCATCTCCATTCTCTTCTCCAATAGTTTTCTGCGCTCGACTGACGGACTTTYGATGCGATCTCGATGATCCATTTACTAAAAAGCCCTCCTTGAGGAATACATGTGCAATAAACATACTCTTAGTTTTTGTTTTTCTTATATGCTGACACTCCCATTCATCTCAACTGCGTGATGCATATAAACGGCTTCCATTGTCATGCCGCCACCAGGCAGCTGTGCAATAAGTGTAGACGGGTTATCGCAAGTAATGAATTCTCCCTTGCGCATCACGCATACGCGATCGCAATTGCGCTGAATTTCCTCCATATCATGAGAAGCGACAATAATTGTTTTCCCTTGTTGTCTAAGAATCTGCAGCAGTGACCAATAATCACGTTTGGCTTGCGGATCCAGTCCTGTTGTGGGTTCATCCAAAAATATGATTTTTGGATCGTTCACCAATGCGATAGCTAGTGCCGTACGTTGTCTCCAACCGCCTGATAAACGTTTAACTAGTTTATCCGAATATGGACTAAGCCCAAACTGTTCAATGATGTGATCCAAATTATTTTTCCGTTTATAAAAACCTTGGAAAAGCTCCATTGCCTCTCGAACATTCATTTTATCTACTAAAGTTGTGCTTTGCAGATGAATTCCGATGTCTTCCTTCAATTTTTCTGCATCCAGCACCACATCATGTCCATAGATCCGTATACTGCCTTGGTCGGGCATACGAATCCCCATTAGCATCTCTAGCAACGTCGTTTTTCCCGCGCCGTGCGTACCGATAATACCGAATATTTCACCTTCGTTTACTTTGAAGGAAACCTGATCTACTGCCTTATTCGCACCATAGTACTTGCTGACCGAGCTTACCTGAATGATCGTTTGCTTATCCATTCCTTGGTTAACCTCCATTCACACTTAAGCATTGCCTATCACTAAAAGCTATAAGGTGAGATTTATGTTTTGGTATGCGTCATAGTTTCAAGATAACGCATACCGTTAACTTTTTCACCGAAAACCTGTCTAGTAATTCACGCAATTTTTTTGCGTGACCGCAATGCTAGCGCAAAACAAAAGGAAGCTTACTAATGATTCCAAAAGTTGCTATAAACAACCAATCACCATTATCCACAGAGATATCAACAGTTCTGTATAAATTGTTAGTTAATTCTGTCGATAGTACCTACGTATAAGAGTAGCATTTTAGCGGAATCCGTCGTTTTATAGGTACAATTTCTTACATTTATTTATTTTATCCACGTTATACACATTATCCACAGTTAAACACCGCAAATAATATCCCCTTTCCGTTCACAATATTGATCTTTCGTAAATCCAGTGTTTTCGGGCATTTCACTCTTTTATCCACAAAATGAAGCCTCTTTGTGGATAACTTTGTGCACAACACTAATTTTGGTAATTTTTATGGCTATTTTCTAATACCGATATAAAGTAAATGTGAAGCTGAACCTAATAAATGAATATTTTCAGCAGAATCATAAATCATTTGCATGAAATCGGAGAATTGTTTGTTTCCCTGAGACCTCCAATAATCGAACTGCTCCGATGTAAGGGCTCCTGCAACGCTGGAGGAACCAATCAACTTGACCGTTTCAAATCCTTGCGCTTCCATAAACGGCGTAATCGTATCGATATCATAGTAATAGGCTCCCGTGAATCTGCCTTCATCTTTATGATTAAAAACGCCCGAATCCATAAACTGCTGAATCTCATCCATTGAATCGAGAGGCTTCCAGCTTTGCGGATAAGCAAGAGCATTTAGCAAATGCCTAATACGTGTCATAAAGGCGATAAACACATACCCCCCACTCCGTGTTACACGATATAGCTCCTTAACCGCCTGTTCACGATCCTCTTCCTTCTGTAAATGATAGAGCGGCCCCATCATCAATGAAGCATCAAAAGTCTCGTCTGCAAACGAGCTCAAGCTTCTAGCATCTGCAACGTGGAAACCTTTAAAACGATCTGCCAACCCAAACTCCTCTGCCTTCTCAGCGGCTAATTGTACCAGCCTTGGGGTCAAATCTGTTAACGTGACATCATAGCCGCTATCAGCTAGTTCCATCGCATATTTTCCAGGACCGGCGCCATTATCCAAAATATGTCCACTCGCAGGCAAGTAATTTCGAATAAAATGCCAGTTGACGATAAACTCAAGGGGCGCTCTATCGAGACGCCCCCATTCATCAAACTGATTATAATATTGAATAATTTTACTCATCACATATACCTCCTTGAGGTTTTATGCCCACAGCAGCGCTTATTCCCATAATAGAAAGAACTCACTCTACTATGGGAAAAGCAATCCGTTGGCCTTATGAGAAATTAGTTGGCAGCTTTAGTTTGGATTACTTCTACTACTCTGCTGCCTGTCGTCATAACTGCTTGATTGCACGCTGAAACATAGGCTTGAGCGGCTGCAAGCACAATATCACTATGAATGGATGTACCGCGGAATCGTTTCTGTTGATGAATAATGCTGACGACCGCTTCACCGTGAGCATCCTCGCCAGTTGATAGCGAATGAAGCTCCAAATCCTCGAACTCCGCTGCTACTGGAATCGCTTGTTGAATGGCATGGATCACTGCCTCAATAGGGCCGCCTCCCATTGCGATATAAGATTGTTCTACACCAAACTCATTCTCACGGATGGTAACCGTCGCTGTACGTGAAGGCTGCGTACCCGCGTGAACATGCAGATCAACCAGTACATATGGATCTGGCTGCGTCTGTGTCAGCTCACCTGCGATACGAATCAATTCATCATCTGTCACGATTTTTTGAGCATCAGCGACTTCCTTGAATTTATCGTACACATCCTGCAGCTGCACTTCTGTCATATCGATGCCATACTCAGCAAGGCGATGTTTAATCGCATGGCGGCCGGAATGTTTGCCTAATATAATCATGTTCCGCGAAATGCCCATCGCTTCCGGATCCATAATTTCATACGTGTTACGGTTTTTCAGCAAACCGTCTTGATGGATGCCCGATTCATGCTGGAATGCATTGCGGCCAACGATTGGCTTATTGTAAGCAATCGGGAAATGCATAGCGCGACTAACCAAACGAGAGGTTTCATAAATTTCGCTAATTTTAATGTTTGTTTCTGCTTGAATAGCATCCTTGCGCGTTTCTATTGCCATAACCAGCTCTTCTAGAGAGCAGTTGCCCGCGCGTTCGCCAATCCCGTTTACAGTCACTTCAATTTGTGTGGCACCTGCATTAATAGCAGAAATACTGTTAGCTACAGCAAGGCCTAGGTCATTATGACAATGGGCACTATATCTCACCGTTTCTCCGCCTCTGGCTTGCTTGCGCACCGCGCGGAACAGCTCGCTCATTTCCTCTGGCATAGCATAACCAAGCGTATCCGGCAGGTTAATGATAGTCGCACCTTCCGCAATAACCGCCTCAACGAGCTGAATGACAAAGTCTCTGCCAGATCGTGTGGAATCCATTGCAGAAAACTCGATTTCATCTACGAATTGCTTGCCGTAAGCAACCATATCTCTCGCGATCTTAATGACCTCTTCCCGAGATTTGCGAAGCTGATGATTAAGATGAATATCGGAGGAGGATATAAACAAGTGAAGGCGTCTGCGTGCTGCATCCTGTGTCGCTTTCACTGCAGCGTCAATATCAACCTTTACCGCTCTCGCAAAACCTGCGATCTCTACATGCTGAAGCTCACGTGAAATTTGCTGTACAGCCGCGAATTCGCCTGGGCTGGAAACCGGGAAACCTGGCTCAATAACATCAATGCCAAGCTTGCCAAGCTGGCGTGCAATAATAATTTTACGTTCAGGATCAATTGAAGCACCTGGTGACTGCTCGCCATCACGAAGAGTTGTATCAAAAATTTGGATTTTTTTCATTTCGTTTGTCATTGTTAATTCCTCCTAGGGATTCGTTTGGATGTATTTTTT
>NZ_JBFTSN010000047.1:0-29163 GCF_056400045.1 Paenibacillus sp. 01L418 | reverse complement strand
CCTATAAACTTAATATCAGATGCTATTTTGGCTGGAGTTATTCCCTTTTTAAATGAACGCAAAACAGATCAACAAAAAGTGAATTTCATTTATAGTGTAGCATTATTAAATATAATTTTGTTAATGATTAGTTCAATATTATTTTATTTTTTTTATGATTTCATCATTAAGTTACTAGCTCCTGGATTTTCAGATAAGGAAATTAAGTATGTATATGAATTTAGCATTGTTCTCTTAATATCAGCGCATTTTCAGTTATTTATGAAAGCTATGGAAGGATATTTTCGGGCAGAAAAAATTTTTGGAGTCAGCAACATAATTAATTTTATTTCGGCTGTTGTTTCACTTGTAACGTTATGGCTATTTATAGAAAAACAATTTATCTTTATAGTTCTGAGCCAATTAATAGGAATATTGATAGGATTCATTTTTTTTCTTTTAGTCATTCCCAAAAAGGTTACTGGCCTAGATAAAGAAGTTATAAAGTTAATATGGTTTTCATTACCACTTATACTTGGTGGTGGGATGGGAGTAATAAATAATTTTGTTGATAAGGGATTTGCTTCTAACTTAAATCCTGGGGATATTTCAGCATTAACATATTCTTTTTTAATCATAACTCTCGTGGGTAGCACTGTCACATCCCCAGTTGCAGGAGCAGCATATTCTTTTATTTCAACCCTAATTGCAGAGAATAAGTTAGAAGCTGTTCAAGAAAAAGTTAAAAAGTTTTCGAATATTTTATTGGTGATATTTATACTTATTTTGATACTTTTGCAAAATTTCGGTCTTTACGGTTTGAATTTAGTATTTTTGAGAGGACAGATGACAGAAGAGAACGTAAAGTTGATTTTTGAATTGATGCTTATTTATTTTCCTATTAACCTTTACACAGGAGCGGGAGGATTAATAATACAAATATTTTATTCTTTCAAGAAAACAGTCATACCCACAATAGTTAGTTTAACTTTTATAATAATGAATATTATACTTAATTTCTTATTTGTTGGAAAATACGGTGTTTACACACTCGCGACAACAACTTTGCTGACGTCCATCTTTTCAACTATAGCATTAAATATTTTTTTGAAAAGAAAGTACTCTATTAGTATATTAAGTAAGGCTAATTTGATGATCGGACTATTAACTATATTCTCAAACATAATATGTCTAGTATACGAGCAAACCGTTTTTATGAATCTTATAAATGTATTAATAATCTTTTTATTGATAAAGAATAGGTTTATAAATTTTTCCTTTTTAAGGAGACTACATAAAGGTGAGTGATTTAATTGAATATACTACTTGTATCAGCGGACAATTCTAAAAGTATTAAGGTTGGTGGAAAACATATTCATCAAGAGTTGCTTGAAAAAGCATGGAATGAAAATGGACATTATACTGAAGTTGTCTATCCGAAAGTCCTTAAAGGTYTCGAGTTTCAAAAACAAAGAATTAAATATAAGTTATTAAGAACTATTAAATTGGAAAGTAAATCTGGTGTCTTTATCAGAATTGTAGAAAATAAGATAAACGAAATGACTAAATTGGTTACACAGACTCTTTCTCTAAGAACTTTTGATTATATATCTGCACAGGATGTTATGGCAGCTGTAGCGTGTAAACGAGCACTAGTTAAAGCTAATAAAAACATACCTATATATTTAACATTGCATGGGTATTTTGCTAGAGAAGCAATAAATTACGGTTATTTTTCTAAAGATCAGGAAAATCAGGTTTTTGAGTATTCTATTAATTTAGAAAAACAAGCAGTAACAAATGTAAGTGGTGTAGTAACAGTAGACACTAGATTAAAAAATTATGTTTTAGAATATTTCAATTATAATAAAAAGATGGAAGTTATTTATAATTCTATTGATGACCAAAGATTCCATCCTGTGAACGAACAATTGAAAAGCAAATTAAGAAATAAATGGGGAATAGATGAGAAGAAAAAGATGCTATTAGTAGCAAGGAGATTAGTGAAAAAAAATGGTGTAATATTTTCCGTTAAATCATTACAGCAGCTTGTAAATAATGGAGTGAAAAATACGTATTTGGTTATCGTAGGAGATGGACCAGAAAAACAGTATATAGAAAAATATGTTAAAAGCAACAATTTGGATGAATATGTTAGATTTATTGGTGCTGTAGAGCATGCACATATAGATGAATTTTATAAAATGACTGATATTTTATTAATGCCTTCAATTAAATCAGATGATGTAGAAGAAGCAACTTCGTTAAGTATGCTTGAAGGAATGGTTTGTGGGAAAATAGTGATTGCCAGCGCAATAGGAGGAATGAAAGAAGTTATTAAAGACTATGAAAATGGATTATTGGTTCAAGAACAAGATCCAGAAGAGTTGGCAAAAAAAATATCAGAGATGTTAATGTCAAATGAATTGCGACAAGATATATCCACCGAAGCACATAGGTATGCAAAAGAACACCATGGCTATGTAAAGCATGGAGAAAAGTTTGTGGATTTTTATCAATCTGAATCAATTTCATAATTCCAAAGCCTTACTGGGTCAAAAGTTTTAGAACATAAAAAGGAGTGCCTCCCCAAATTTCAATGTGTTTAGTATCCCTACCAGACACTGAAGAGAAGAGAAATGAGCATCTTCAAATATTCAACAAGAAAGTCTGTTTCCCATGCAAAATATCGGGAATTTCACGTAAAGACACCTACGATTATCTCTTTGAGACCTTAGATAATAATCCATTCTTACGCGTTGTATCCGAGAAAGCTTTCTAAGAGCATCGACTCAGCTCAATTATGTTCTTTTGTTACATTGTTACGAGCTCCAACAGGACATGATCCCAGTTGTAGCTAGAGATCGCCAACTAGAAAAGAAGAATGAGGATACGGATTGGATAGCAGCTGAGATTCCAAGAGAAAAGTTTGGTTGCAAACCCAAAGGTGATCGTGAAAAATGATGGGAAGATGTCTATCTCCTTGCCGGGAGGGTTAGCCGAAAGGCAGTCTGAACTGATAGTTTCGCTTTTGCTTACGGATGCTAGATATGATTTAACACCTATGGTTTAGCAATCTAAGGCTATGGGTTCGAGAGCACACATTGATATCAAACGTCGCATTTAATAACAGGATGCATACATGGACAAATATTTTTGTCCAATCTGTAAAGTAGGTTATTCATATCTGTTTGACATTTTTGAATCAAAATACGAAACCTTAAAGTACATTCTTCAAAAGCATTACAAATAGGCAACACTGCGAAGAGGAGCAGGTAGGCGGTGGCGTTGGAGGGGGAAGTCACAGGAGCAGGTAAACGGATTGCTCTTTCAAATGAAAAATGAACCGACAACCCATAGCCAACCGACGGAAAGTATCAATGATTTCAGTGCCACATACTATGTTGAACTAGAACGCTAAGCAGAGCTTCGAGCAAAATGAAAAAACGAATTTTGAACAGGCAGTCTTTGTCTTTTTAATGAGAATCTAATCCCAGATACATCCATAATTAGAGAGAATAGAATGAACAGCTAAAATACAGAACTAAGAATTCTTATTTTGTGTTGTATGTTTAACTAAAGTTAATTGCCGAAAATTAATAGAACTTTGAAACATGTAAAATAATTATAATAACTCGGATGTAAAAGATGTCTTTCATTGTCCATATTTGTTCACTTTATTGTTTTAAAAAATATTACAATGAAAATTTAGTCACTCCAACATGGTACATGTGTATTATAGATTAGATAAATACTTCTATGTTGTCTGAATTAACTAAATAAAATCAAAAAAAATGGGTTAGTTCATATTAATGGAACGGTAAACCTAAAATGATACGTCTTTGTATCCTCCTATCCCATTTACGGAAATAACACAAAAGTTTCTTTTCCTTAGGATGATGTTGAAGATTTTTCTATTTCACCTTACCAAGATAAAGAAAAAGCAGAATAACTCGTGTGTACCATACCTACCACACTTTATATGGTAGTACTATGCTAGGGGATTGACGGTTTCATCAAGGATGTCCTGCGGGTAAAGGAAGGCCAATTTATTAGTCTGACGTTTTGAAGATGGGATAAGTAGGATTGTAGAATTTTTAAAACCTTTAAAAATAGTAGGTTTAAATATTATGCCGTTATGGACTGAATCAGCTCTAAGCCCTGTACACACTCCCATAATTTTGTTACCATACCATTAAACAAAACAACCGCATAACCACACGATAAAGGCAAAACCATTGAAAAGTGGTGACGCAAAGCTATAGGGGCTTATCTTTTAAAAGACTGCCAGCCAGCTACCGAATATCGTGCCTCCCGCGTGGTTTATGTGGAAACATGGAGGTTATTATTATGTTCATGCGCGCAAACGTTGTACGTGAATGGCATCAGCTCTGTATGGGATTCAATGAATTGCTGTGGGAAGATTGCTTAGATGAGAAAAAGCGCATGGAGATTTATTTGAGAATTGTTTATCACAAAAATAAACTAGCGGCTGTCTCATGAACTAGCACGAATGGCGTCGTTGACAGATCTGAAAACGCTATATCCGCAAGCTGACGCCCCGTCATTATGAAGCGTCAGCTTTTTTTATTTTAAAATCTAAAAAGGAGATTCATATGCAATCATTGCTTCTTTAGTGGCTCATATGAAACCAAAACAATGAAAAAAACGAACAAAAAACTAATGATTATCGCAGGTGCTCTCGTTGTTATCGGTATTGTCATTTATGGAAGCATGAGTCTCTATTCGAAGTTAAATCAGGTAGATGAACTGAATGGGCGTCTTGAAGAAACTGCAGATAGTAATGCAGGACAAGAGTCGCCGAATATTACGGAACAGCCAGATGAACAACCTTCTAATCAGGCAGCTCAGACTTCAGAACCTGATGCTACTCCATCACAAGAGCCTGATCTAGTTCCAACGACGCAGCCAGATGAAGTCCTTAAACCTAGTCCGAGCGCAACTTTGCCGCCAGATGAAGCGTCTAATAATGTAGACAAGGGACAAAAGCCGGATAAGGGATCTACAAACTCCGAAAATAAGTCCCAGAAGAAAAAAGAGATTGATGCATCGGTTACAGCAAAGCTGGAAAAACTGAAATCTTCGTGTCAAGCAACCAGCAATAGCTTGGTTAAGCAGATTGCGAAAGAGCTTAGCGGGGATGAAGAAGCTACACTTGCTACTATTCAAAGTAAATACCTGAATAAGGTATTTTCTGCGGAAGCCGATTGTGATGCCAGGTTCAATCAATTAATAAGCAATGCCAAGAGCGAGTATAAAGCAGCTGATCTAGGTGAGCAAAGCTTTCCGGATTGGAGCGCGCAATACGAGAGTGCGAAGGCTGGTGCTAGAGCCAATGCGCTTGCAATAATTGCAAACTCGCTAAACAAGTAAGCTTTACTATTCTGAGGAGGCTCTATGAAAAAGTCACGTATTCTATCTATTTTTCTAGTTGTAATGATGTTGTCATCCGTACTTGCAACCGCTGCATCCGCAGCAACCGAAACGATTAAGACAAAGACACAGCCCATTAAGCTGCAATTTGATGGACAAGCGCTTAAACTGCCCGATGGACAATATTCATTTATTTATCAAGGAAGTACATATGTACCGATTCGTTATATTTCTTACGCGCTGCTAAAAACAGTAAATTGGGATGGTGCGAAAGCGACGATCTCCGAGCCAACAGAGAAAGAGCTTGCTGCGCTGAAGAAACAATTGCAGAGTGCCGCTACGGGCAGCCAGAAGCCGCAAACGAGCGTTACAATTGCGATACAGCCAGTTAATGCAACTCTTGTGTTTAATGGAAAGATGAAGGCATTGCCGACTGGTCAATCCCTCTATGCCTATAAAGGCTCGATCTATGTGCCCATTCGTTTCTTGTCAGAATCAGTAGGCACGCAGATTAGCTACGATCCGGTGACGAAAACAGTTAGCGGTGAGTCAGCAGCATATCGAGCTGAGCAAGGTGGCGGCGGAGTCGTTCTTCCAGGCACGGGTGGCGGAACTGGAGGCTCTGGTGGTACAGGCGGTACGGGTAATGCCGGCGGTGGTGGCGTACCAGTTAAACCGACGTATGAACAAATTACGGCAGAAGCAGAGAACAAGCTTGCTGCGCTGAAAGAAAGCTGCAAGGTAACTCTTATGGATATTGGATTGCAGTATGTAGGGGCAACGGATAAGACGGTTCAAGCTCAGCTTAAAGCTAAAGGACTTCAAGAAGTAGACAATTGCTCTGCAAAGTTTGAAGTTATCATGACAGATACGAAAGCTAAGCTGACGACGAATGGGTATAGCACAGACGTTCTTGCTTCCTACAGAGAAGCCTTTAACAAAGAGCTTGAAGCAGGAAGAGCTATTGCAGAGGGTTTGATGTAGCATTGCTTCTATACGGATATAGTTTTAATTAGCCTAAAAGAACAGAAAAGAGGCAGTAGCGAAGTCTAATTGACTTCTCTACTGCCTTTTTAGTTTGTGTTATTGACCCGTGTAAATGCGGTAGATAAGTGCTGCCGCTTCCGCTTTGGTCGTGGTTTGATTCGGCTTATAAGTACCGTCTTGGTAGCCTGTTACTAGCTTCTGCTGCTTAAGAAGTGCAACGCCATCTTTTGCCCAGCTGGCAATAGATGAGCTGTCCTTGAAGCCTTTAAGCTGTTCAGTGCTTGCGCTAGTTAGTTTCTTGCTGTTGAAAGTTGTAAGTGCTCTGGATAAGAGTGTAGCAATTTCTTGACGTGTAATTTCTGCTTTTGGTTCAAAGGCAGTTGCCGATTTACCTTGAATTAGGCCTTGTTCGTAAGCCACAGCGATTTCATCGTAATACTCGCTATCCTTAGCTACGTCTTTGAATGGGAGGCTTAGGCCGGTCCCATCAAGGCCGTAAGAGCGAACGAGCCATGCAGCGAATTGCTCGCGTGTTACTTTTTTGCTTGGACTAAATGTAGTCGTTTGATCAAGTACACCTTTGTTAAGAAGGCTATTTACAGCTGTCGCTGCCCAGTGTGTGGTTGCGATATCCGTGAACGTTTGGCTAGCCTTCATAACTGTGTATTTACTGAAATGTCCACGATTTACGTTAACGGTTTTAGTAATTGGATCATAAAGACCGCCTACAGGCTCCCAAGTTAACGTTTTTTCATTCAACAAGTAAACGGTAAGGTTAGCTAGATCCGCTTCCGAGTATTTAGTCGTATCAATATTGGATACATCAAATGATACTGGAATTGGTTTGTTGAATGCTTCTACCTTCTTGCCATCTACCGATGCATTAAACTCCATAACAGGTATGTTTGCTACTTGCTTGGCTGAAGTTGGAGCAGTTACGGTTAAATTATGCACGACTTCTGCTGCTAGTGAGATCGTTTGGCCGCTAGCTACGTTTCCGAATGTTTCTGGTTCAACAGTGAAACCGACGTTGCCCATTGAGAGCTTAAGTCCCGCAAGACCACTATCCTTCACAGCTTGGTAAATCTCAGAAGGCAGTTCAGCAGCGAGTTTAGTGACGTTCTCGCTTTGTTTTGGAATATTAATGGTTACAACTGGGTTGATGCTCGTTGCTTTGTCTGCTCCGACTGCACCTGTAAGGTCTCTCATCGTTTCATCCAAAGCTTTTTTTGTTGTTTCTAGCTGTTGTCCGATTTTCTTCGCATCAAGTGCTGTCGTAAGCGCATTGCCGTCTACTTTGACATCCTTGTTATCCAGAGTGACGGTTGCAGCTTTTTCTACTGCTTTTTTACTAAGTGAAACAAGCGAATCTTTAAGTGCATCGATCTGTGCTGCATCTATGTTACCTAGGTTTTTCAGAACAGAAGCAGTGTCCTTGATGATAGCTTTAGCTAGTTCGATCGCTTTCGGACCATTCTCAACTTGTTCAAAAGCATATTTAGTATTGTTAACCATCTCTGTAATAGTTGCCGCTACTTTAGCTTTCTCACTAGCTGTTTGCATAGATTCAAGCAGTTTAGATGCCGAAGCAAGCGTTGCTGATACATTCTGAACAGACTTCTCAGCTTCATTGCTATCCTTGACATCCTTTACTGAGTTAACAAGAGCGTTAATGAGATCCGCTGCTTTGTCAGCTTTGTCTTTATCGGTCTTGCTGTTCTCTAGCAGGTCTTGTAAACCTTTATCTACATTCACTGGTGTTGGAGACGGTGTTGGGATAACTCCTGGTCCAGTTCCCGGTCCAGGTCCAGTGTCTGGAGTTGGTGTTGGTTTCGTTTCCGGTTCTGTAACTTCTTCACCAACAGTGCTCACTTTAATTGTTTTATTTAACGTGAATGTCTTACCTTCCATTGTCACGGATGCGGTTATTGTATACTCGCCGTCCACTTCAATATATATCCACTGAGGAAGGTATTCATTTTCTGTACTGTCTTGAACAACTGTTCCACTGCTGTTCTTAATGACAATTTTTGAAGCCTCCGGCAAAATATTATTTGAGCCTTTGCTCCAGCTATTGTTAAATACGATAAGCTCTGGCGTACTGTACAGCTGTACTTCATTGCCATTCTCATTAACCAGTCCGAGTTTAATCCAGCGTTGATCTACAGGAAGCATAATTTTTCCGGATTGGTCGAGACCGAAAATATCAATTCCTTTAAGAGCGGAAGTTGTGATTTCTTTTTGTGTACCCGCCTTTAAATCATCCTTCGTCAAACGCACATCATATTGATATTGCTTCGAACCGTCAAATCCATTAATGGAAACGGCTACGTTGCCCGGCGTCAAATTAACGAAGTTTTCCTCAAAATGTACATATCCGCTTAGTTTGGTTTGCTTATCCGTAATATAGGCTACAGAATTAATTGTTGCGTCTCCAAGCACCTTTACTCGGGCGAGGGAGCTTGATTGGGTTGGAATATCAAGTGTATTCACATCTTGGTTCAGCTCAACATTTTCCAAATAAATGATATTGCCTTCCATGGTTCTTGCTACTACGTTATAAGTTCCCTTTGTTGCATAGAAACGGTTGTTTTCTCCTTGGTTATCGTCGATGAGGTAAGGTAGATATTCGACACCAGAGAGTTCTTTGCGTGCAATCGTTACTTCGTCCATTTGTTTGGTTAAATTGACGGTAGACACCTGCTGAAGAGGTTGCCTTGCATCGAGTACAACATTGTAGTCTTTGCCTGGTTCGGTCTTCACGGAGCCCAGCATATAATAGCCAAAAGGTGAACCGCTATTGCTGCTGCTCATATTAACTCTGCGAACAAAATCCAAGTTTACGGTTGATGGTGATGGAACAATCAAATAGCTTACTGTTTCATCTTCATTAAGATAATCTTGTTGTTTTTGAACGGTATCACCAGACTGAATAGTAGCAAATACGGTAGCATTCTTCATTGGCACTCCACCAACTACATTCAGCTTATCGCTTTCTTCACGCTTATCGAGCCCAGAAACACGGATGACAGCTTGCTTCTCTGAATTAATAGCCATGAGATCAATGGTTTTGTCCAAATAGCCAGTTTTGCTGAATGTGAGATCATTGTGACCACCGGCATAAATTTTCGATAAAGTTATAAGGCCGTTGGCATCTGACTTGCTTGTATGTTCTTGGCCATATAAGAAGAGGGACACACCTTCAACGGGATCTCCGACCATACCGGATTTATGTTCACGAACAGTAATGGATAATTTCTCAACAATATCAGATGTGAGATAAGGCTTGTTAACCATATCTACAAGGGTGCCATTCTGATCGCGAATTTCTAAGTCAAATTCATGCTTTGGTCCAACAGTAAAGCTAGTGTTGCTGCGTTCAATCCAATTTTCTTGATTATTTCTTTGCATAATTTTAACGACATAATTTCCCGTTTCCGTTGGACGGAATTCGTTGTTATATACTTGAGTCAATTTACCGTTTTGCTTGTCACTAGACCAGCTCAGGTAGTTATATTCAAGGTACGATGCATTGTTTTTCGAGACGAGTATTTTGAGATCACTTCTACGGTCAATGGTTTGACCATTTTCATCTTTTAGTAGTGCTTTGAGCTTGAACGTTTCACCTAAGATAAGCTCGGTACGCTCCTCTAAAATGTTTCTCTTTTCTACGCCTGCAGTTATCTCCGTGTTAATGCTTTTACCGGATTTATAAAAATAACTATTATCCGTCGGTGTAAAGTAGGAGTCGAGAATAGCCTCATCTCTATTGCTGTTAATCGCAGCGTTCAGCTTATAAATTTGCTTATTCTTCTCTACATAAAGCTGATTATTGCTTGCAAGATTTATGGTCTGTTCTTGATAGTTGTATCTGTCATTTAAATAAGCAATACGCAGTGCGGTCTTGTCGGCTGCGGTTTTATAATCAGCAGCGATGCTGAGTGCAGAAAAGTTATCTTTATTCAGTTGATCTGCAAATGTATGTGATGCTTCATTTGTGTTTAGCAAATCCTTCACAACAGCTTTATCGCCATTAGGGAGATTAAGGGTAGCGATGAATTGGTAGGCAGTTCCTTTTGCAATATAGAGTGAATCTACATTTGCAAGAGGATCGTCATTTTGATAGTAAACCTGCTTAAAGCCACTGTTATTAATGAGGCTAAGCGATTCTACTCCTACAGGCTCACTGTTCCAGCTATAAGCGAAAGATTGCTTGCTGTATGCAGCCGCGTTAAGGATAGTCGTTTTGCGCTGCTCACCTGTTGCAGGCGTGAGCTCTTCATTGCTCAAGCTGTACAAATAGGTATCTGTGTTGGATTGCGGTTTAATCATTACTTGATAATTGCCGAACTTTCCATTCGTCAAGGCGACCATAACGCTTGGGGCAGAGAATTCTGCGCGGTCTCCTTGGCTATTACTAAACCAACCGCGGATGGTGGTTCCTTGGAACAGCTTACTGTTCTTATCCAAATAGCGCAGCTCAGTTACTTTATAGTTCGGAAAGCGATTATCTAGAACGTCTTGAAGATAGACGGTACCAACTGTGTAGGTATCTTTATTTTGATCGACCTGTAAGAAGAGTACTGGGTTGAAATAATTTGGTTGGATAATAGAGAATCCGATTAAAGGGAACTGCCCCTCAGCATTCGTTGTATGGGTAGCATGGTTAAGGACGCTAACTTGCTTCCCGGCAATCGGCTTACCATATTCATCAAGCAGCGTTACCATAACTTTATCGTCATCCGAACGAATTGTGTCATTGATGGCAATAGTGGATTTGGTATCGCCTTTTGGCGTGCGCTCAATCTTGAAGCTGTAGCTAGAAGGTAAAATGTTTACGGTTTGCTCCCATGCAAGAGGCTTTACATTACTGTGGAAAGCGGCTTTTAGTGTATAGGATGCGCCAGGCTTCAGACTGGAAAATTCCAGTCCAGAGAAGGGGATGGAATACGTTGAACCAGAAACCGTAACCTCATTCTCCTGGATTTGTTTTGTGATAGCACTACCGACTTTCTTATCCTCGGCATCGATCAACGTAAATTCGATGGATTTTCCACCCATCATTGCTCCGAAATCTTCTTTCTCAACATCGATTGTACTATTTAGTACGACATTTTTGGTGCCGTCCTGCTGTGTAGTCGTCGAGATGATTTCTACAGAGCTTGCTGCCATAACGGTAAAAGCATTACCTAAAGCAAGCAGCATTGTCATCAGCAGCAAAAAGCCGCTTTTGAACATCTTGTTTTGCATGTTTTTTGTCTCCCCTTACAAGAATTTGTTGTAAAATGTAAAAAAATGACTCATTTCACTAGCAAAGCCACTACCATAGTACTAAAATTTGCATTACACTAGCATTACAGACTAACCTAAAATCATACAGTAGTGGTAATGTAGGGGGACTATGGACATATTTAATTTGTTCTACCAATTCAATCAGTGCACTTCTGATCCTGATGCTGAAGTTGTAGTACTCTTACACGGTCTAGGTCTAAATGCTCGTGTCTGGGAGCCGCTGTCTGCTGTGCTAACTGAACGGTATCATGTTGTACGGTATGATTTGCGTGGGCATGGAGAGCGATCACATGACGGTTCTCAGTTAACATGGGAGCTGCTTTGCAATGATCTTGATGAAATTTTCCACTTATATAGCATAACGGAAGCACATTTGGTCGGTCACGGACTTGGCGGCAATCTTGCTGCAAGGTATGGAATGAGCCGCCCGGAGCGAGTGAAGTCGTTTGTTCTTATTTCGACGATTGGGTTTTATCCTCCTGAGGCAATGGAGCGTTCGGTTGAGCTGCGCCGGAGCTATGCTGAGAACGGTGTGGCAGATGCACTGGCGGAGCAGATGGCTAGTTTAGTGACCTGTCTGCCTCAGGATAGGGAAGAGACAAGATGGGTAAAAGAGGCGTACTTGCAGTGCGACATGGATGTGTACTTTAAATTAATTGAGCTCTTTGCAGCCGAGAATCCTTTGGATGACTTATCCGCAATTAATAAGCCTTGCCTCGTTATGGCGGGGGACAAAGATACGATATATCCATCCTATATGTCGAAGATTACGGCGCAGTTTATTCCGAATGCGTTCTCGGTAACGGTGCCTGATGCAGCTAGCTTGGTGTTTATAGATAATCAGACCTATGCTGCTCAGAAGATATTAGATTTCCTCTCCAACCCTTTAAGTAGCACGGAGAGCACTCATGTCGGTGATCCGCTGCTTGGGTTAATGAGGATCGATGCCATTAAAATGTTTGGCGATGCCTATAAGAGTACTCCAAGCAAGGATGTGCTGCTCGAGGTCAAGCTAATTGGAGCATTTCGTGTATTTATTAATGGCCAGGAAATACCGAGTGGCTGGCAGCAGCGTAATGCGAAGAGATTGCTTGTTTACTTAATGTTTTACCCGAATCCGACCAGAGAACAGTTATGCGATGCGTTATGGCCACTTGCAGAGATTAGCAAAGCAAGTAATTTGCTGCGAGTTAGTCTTTCTCATTTAAAAGGATTGTTCGATACGGCGGGGACGAATCCGATTGTTGCTAATCGCAGCCATGTTAAGCTGAACGCGGTTGTCGTGTGTGACTTGCTGAAATGGATTCAGTCACTTGAAGAAGCTCATATGGAGAAAAGAGCACTAAGGAAATTTATTCTTATTAAAGAATTGCTTGTCTATCCTGTAGAAGAAATGCTCGCAGGCTTGTACGATAACTGGGCGGTTCAGGAACGAAGCAGGCTGGAATACATGCTGCTGGGACTTGTTGAATCGCTCGCAGATAGCTATAAAAAAGATGGCGATTTTGCAGCGGCTAGTCAAGTGATGAGAAGAATAAGCAATATGTATAGCGAGGAACTAAATGTTGATACCGTTCGTAATACGCATGCTCAGGGAGAGGTGAGGGACCATTAATAGAAATACTGTTCTACACAAAATAAAGCTAGAGCAGACGATTGAGTTGCTGCGGCAGGAAATGATCGATAAGCTATTAGTGTGCCAGTCTTATCAAGCTGATGAAGTGTTGGGAGCAAGCAGGGCGCTTGATCTTGTTCTTAATTGCTATGATTGCGTAAGATTTGAGAGAGGCTGCATGAATGAGGAAAATTGTGCATCACGTACATTATTAGATGACGATAGCTCTATTTAAAAATACGTTTACGTTTATTTTGTTTGTATTTATACCAGTAGCTGCCGTTCTCATCCTYGAAAATCCGAATTCCAAACCATTTCAATGGCGTTGATAGCTCAGTAAACATTAAATAACTAGACATGTCTATCGCCCTCATTTCACTTCTTTTTAGTTATAATACCAAACTTTAGGCTTATTGACTATATTGAAATAGGACTTTTATATCATTTATATTGATAATTGATGGATTATATTTCTTTATTTCTCAGTTAAAAATTTCAACGCCGCCGGCTGCTTCACTTTTGCGAGCAAGCCGTTCTTTGGCATGACTAATTTAGTACGCCTATGCTCGCATTTTGTTTGAGTGTTTTTTTCAAGTATGATAGAGGGATAATAAATTGGAAGCTGGTTGCTTTACAGGAGGTGTAATTGAATATGTATAGACCTGCTAGATGGAAGCCGACTATTCTGTGGGGGCTATTATTAGTAGGGTGGCTCGGGCTTTTATTCCTATTTTCATCCCAAACATATGAACAACAAAGTATTCAGCCGTTTTTGCGCAGTCACTTTACATACGATCAGTTAGTTAGATGGCTGCCGGATGTTACGCTTACCTATCGAACGAGCATCGTTAATTCACATGATCGGCCTTATAGCTTTATCGAATTTTTGTTTCGAAAGGGCGCACATTTGTTTGTGTATGCGACTTTTACTGCGTTGATGTTTATGTTCCTGCGAGCACTGACCCGCGGACGCTGGTTCCTTTCCATTATACTTACTCTGACGGTTGCCATTGCTGTCCCGGCTATGGATGAATGGAATCAATTAGGCTCTGACGAGCGTACGGGTAACGCAACTGATGTAGTTCTTGATTTTGTAGGGGGATGTACGGGATTGCTCATCTGTTTGTGTATCTTAGGAGTGGTGAAGCTGTGGCGATCAAGGTCACGGAATCGATCTCAATATTGATGATAGAAGTTATTCTAATTAATCATTTTTAGCTTGCGGGCGGCGTGCAAAAATAGTTGCGGACAAAGCAGGCTGCTATCCATTATAATCGTCTTTGACATTGTATAGATTCGGTAAATGTGGGGGAATTGCAGCTTGCAGCGCTATGAGGAATTAGATTCACTTAGGGGATTGGCGGCATTAGCCGTAATGATTGGTCATTTCTTATTGGTATTTGCGCCTATTGCGCAAAATACGTCGGATCTCAGCTATTTTGATTACCCGCTTAACCTGTTTAAATACACACCGCTGCATGCGATATGGGGCGGTCATGAAGCGGTCATTATGTTTTTTCTGCTCAGCGGGTTTGTACTTTCCTTGCCGTTTTTCAGCAACCGCCAGCAATCCTATTCAAAATATGTAATTAAGCGGATTTGCCGTATTTACATTCCTTTTCTCGTCGCATTACTGATCGCCATATTAATGAGGGAAATCGTCTATGTATCGAAGCTGACGAATTTGACGAGCTATTATAACAATCTGTGGGTGATCCCCCCTAATGTGACCTCAATCATTCATCATTTGCTGTTTGTAGGAAACTACAATACGACGAGGTATGATCCGATTTTGTGGACGCTCGTTCATGAAATGCGCATCTCGTTATTGTTCCCGTTTATTATGTTCATCATTGTCAAAAGCAGCTGGAAGGTAGGGCTGCCGCTGGCACTCGTCTTATCCATTGGCGCTGAAATTATGCTTGAAAATTTTGAAATTAAATATATGACGAACTTTGTGATCTCGCTGCATTATGCCTCTTTCTTCATTATAGGGGCGCTGCTGGCCAAATATCAGAAAGAGCTGAAGTCAGCATTTTCACGGTTGTATGGTTGGCGGGTCATGCTGATGCTTATTATCGGACTGTGCTTTTATTCGTTCAAATGGATCGGTTATGGCGAGGACTTTCATGACATGCTCATGCCGCACAGCGGCGATTGGATGACGGCTATCGGCGCTTCGATCTTCATTATTACAGCGCTATCATCCGTTCGTTTATCGAGGCAGCTGCAGCGAAAGCCGTTATTGTTTTTGGGTAAAATCTCATACAGTCTCTATTTGTATCATATGATTATCCTGTTGTCGCTCATCCATCTGCTGAATGGCGAACTGGAAACAACGTTTATTGTGATACTCGCCTTTGTTGCTTCATTCGGAGCCGGGGCGCTAAGCTACTATTTCATAGAGCTGCCATCCATTCGGTTAGGCAAGTGGCTTACAGGCTGGGGCAAGAAGCAAAGTACAGCTGCTGTAAGCAGTAGTGATGTATCATCCGGTGCATAATCAATAGGGCATAAGGAAGGAACGGTTCCCTTAGTGGGAGCCGTTCCTTTTTTATGAGCAAGCAGGCAAGTGACTGATATCGAAGGAAAAGCGTGATGTTCGGTGTAATGTTTTGGCGGGAATGCACCCATCCTTACCCATGAGAAAATCGTTGTCTATATTTGCGCGGCGATATGCTTTCGTATTTGGCAAAGCAAGAGGTGAAATAGGCAGCATGATTAAAGCCAACCTGTTCTCCGATGCGGGCGATAGGCAGATCCGTTTGAAGCAGCAGCAGCTTTGCTTGTTCAATCCGGAAACGCATGAGGTAATCGAATGGCGCGCAGCCAAACTCCTTCTGCATGCATCTTGCGATATAAACGGGATGAAAGTTAATGCTGTCTCCCAGCTCCTGCGCGGTTATGCTATCACGATAATGCTCTCGCAAATAGGAAGCTGCTTGCTCTGCGCACAAAATAGAGGGAGAAGGCCCCTCCGCTTCCATCGATGCAGATAAATGCTCGATAACCTCTTGGAATACAAGCTGCTGCTTCCATTTTACGCTGGGAATATGGTCATTCATATTAAGCTGAACCAACTGTCGCAGCAGACTGTCCATCTTGGAGGGCTGCAGCAGTTTAGCAAACTGGGGAAGCTGTTTGGCAAAGGTTTGTGCCGTATAAATGTTGGTGTTGAGTATTCTTGTTTTGGAACTGTCAGGCGGTACCTCAGGCATGGATTGATCTGTTATACTCCACATCCCCGTCGTCTGAAAATGAATCCAGTAATAAGCGGTCTGCTCCTCGCATGCACGCGTTGCGTAATGATGGGCATCCGGCCTGAGAATAAGTGCGTGCCCTGCGCTCACTTCATAATGCTGATCTTCTTCTCCCATGTATAAGCAGCCCCGCGTTACGACAAGCAAATCAAATACATTAATGTTGCATCTGCTTGGATGCTTGCGGCCAGAAGGGGCAACCGTATACCCCCCAATGATATAATGCGGCAGCGGTGGAATCGTCATATGAATGATGGTCATGTTAGGATTTTCTCCTTCAAATATTGAAGTTTGAATCGTTATAGTTTCAGTTGTAAAAGTGATACATCAAGCTCAGTATAGCATCTATAATTTGATATGACGATTGATGATAAGACAACGGATACGGCCGCTATTAGGCAGCCGATGCAGGAGGACAACAGGATGGCTTTATCTAACAAAAAGATTTCGCTCTGGATGCTGGCGTGGCCAATATTCATAGAGCTGTTTTTACAATTTTTACTCGGTGCGGCGGATACGCTGATGGTGAGCCGGATATCGGATGATGCAGTAGCGGTAGTAGGCTTCTCTAACCAGCTGTTTCAAGCGTTGACGACTTTATTTATAACGGTCGCGAGTGGAGCGGGCATACTCATTGCACAAAAAATAGGCTCCAAAAATGGCGAGGATGCTCGCACGATCGCGATAATGGCGGTGAAAGTAAGTGCCATCATTGGGCTGTTGCTTAGCGGGCTGCTCATCCTCATTCCAGGCGAGATCGCTGCGGTGCTGCAGCTTCCAGAAAATTTGATTCCACTTGCAAAGACGTATATCTCGATAGTCGGCGGCGGGATGGTATTGATTGCGTTGATGTCGGCGCTTAGCACATCGATTCGGAATACGGGAAATACAAAGGGGCCAATGTATACGGCAATTGGAATGAACGTTGTGCATGTTTTTTTCAACTATGCGTTCATCTTCGGGGCATTCGGTTTTCCAAAATGGGGCTTGATGGGCGTAGCCATCTCAACCGTGTTATGCCGCTTGCTCGCTACGATTGTGCTGTTCATCATGTTCCTTAGCTCTTTTGAACGTACGATTGCTCTTCGTGACTTTAATGTATTTAATCGTAAGCTGTTTGGCGAAATTCTCCGTATTGGATGGCCGCTTGGCGTGAATATGTCTTGCTGGGTATTTACGCAGCTGCTTATTTTCACCTTTTTGGCTATTCTCGGCTCGAATGAGCTGGCGGCACGGACGTATATGAATACGTTGGAATCGTTTTGCTTCATGCTTGGCTATTCGATTGCCCTGGCAGTACAAATTCAGATTGCCCATCTATTTGGAGCAGGCAAGGTGAAAGAGGCGTACCATATCGCCTTCCGAGCGATGTGGATTGGGCTTGCGGTGGTGACGGTTAACGCGTTTCTTATCTATTTGTTTGGCAAACAGCTGCTAGGCATGTTTACTGAGAACAAAGAAATCGTAGCGCTAGGCGTGTCCCTGCTCGGAATGAATCTACTGCTGCAGCCGGGCAAAATGATCAATATGGCGCTCGGCAATTCATTAAATGCGGTAGGCGATACCCGTTTTACGATGTGGACTTCGGTATTCTCGATGTGGCTGATTGCGACGGGATTAGCTTATTTTGTGGGAATTCAACTTGGCTGGGGCTTGATCGGGATATATGCCTGCATGATCTTAGATGAGTACATCCGCGGTATATTGTCTTTAATTCGCTGGAGAGGCCAAAAGTTTCTGCGCAGAGCAGAGCGGGATGAGGCCGAAGCGAAGAGAAGTGCAGAGAGCGGCATTAGTGGAAAAACACATAAACAAACCGCGCTGGATATCTAATAAAAGCGTATAATAGAGGAAGGAATAGACAGCGGCTTCGCAAGTGAAGGCTGCTGTTTTCCGTATTCACGGCAAGGGAGCGATTAACGGATATGGCATCGATGGTTATGATGAATGAAAAAATACGCGCCTCCGAGGTGCACTTGACTGGCTTGCGAGGCGAGGATTTAGGCATTGTCTCGCGTGATGAAGCGCTGGCAAAAGCAAAGGAATTGAAAGTGGATTTGGTCTGCACCTCGCTTATGAGCAGTCCTCCGCCATGCAAGCTGGTAGCCAAAGGGCAAGCGAAAAAGCAGGCTGACCAAGAGAAGCGCGGGGCAAAAGTAAAGGAGCAGCCTAGCAAAATAAAAGAGCTCCGCTTGACAGCGCATATAGAGGATCATGATTATGATACGAAGCTGCGGCAGGCAGCGAAGCTTCTTGGTTCAGGCAACGGTGTGCAGCTCGTTGTAAAAATTCAAGGCAAGGAAGGCCCCAAAGCGAAGSAGCTGCTGGAGCGCATGCTGAAGGATCTAGAGGAGAGCGGCAAGAAACAATCCGGCATACAAGTAAGCGGGAAGCAAGCGGCGGTGCAGGTGCTGCCTTTATAAAGGTAGGTTGAAGGTGAAAGGTAAGCAGCGGTGTAACAATTGCCTATAAAACCTTTCTAAAGGCAGCGACAACAGGGGTTAACAGGAGAAGGCAACAGCTTTCTCCTAAAGCTACATATAGGTTAGCTGATAGGATGATTGATGTGAAGGCTTCTTGCTTTGCATCTATTTTTAAATATAAAATGTATGCGCTTACTCATTTGTGGTAGCTTAGTAAGTAGAATGGCAATCGTTCCATAATGATCATTAACGGGGTGAATCATTAATGAAGAAAACATTGCATACAGGACCGATCAAGCTGCCGAGGCTGCCAGACCCTAAGCTGTGGGTGAGCAAAGCACCGTTTGGGCTAGGACGCATTAAGCCGCATCATATTCGTGATACGCTCAAGGTAGCGTGGGATAACCGAGACAGCTTGCCGTATGCGTATCGGATTTTGACGCAGGGTGTATGTGATGGCTGTGCGCTTGGCGTGTCCGGTTTATATGATCAGACGTTGGACGGTCCTCATATTTGCACGACGAGATTGAACGTCCTGCGGCTGAATACGATGCCTGCTATCAAAGGCGATGTGCTGCATGGCGATATTGAGGAGCTACGGAAGCTCGATAGCACGCAATTGCGCAAGCTGGGAAGGCTGCCGTACCCACTTATAAGAAGCAAGGGAGAAAGAAGCTTTCGCAGAATTTCGTGGGATGAGGCGCTGGACCGCATCGCTGCCAAAGCGAGGGCAATAGACCCGAAGCAGATGGCTTTCTACTTAACTGCGCGCGGGATAACGAATGAATCCTATTATGTGGCGGCAAAGGCTGCTCGGCTCATTGGGACAAATAACATCGATAACGCCTCTCGGATTTGCCATTCTCCATCCAAAACTGCGATGAAGCGCTCTATTGGGGTAGGCGCCTCTACCTGCAATTATAAGGACTGGATTGGTACGGATGTTCTCGTTTTTTGGGGCAGTGTGGCAGCGAACAATCAGCCTGTATCGACCAAGTATATGTACGCAGCTAAGCGCAAGGGTACCAAAATCATCGTGATCAACCCCTATCGCGAGCCGGCAATGGAGGGCTACTGGATACCGTCTATACCGGAATCAGCTCTCTTTGGCACGAAGCTGGCAGACGATTTCTATCAGGTGAATATCGGCGGTGACATTGCTTTCATGCACGGCGTCATGAAGTGCTGGTTTGAGATGGAGGAGGAGCAGCCAGGCTCAGCGATTGATCATGCTTTTGTAAGCGCGCATACGAATGGGTACGAGGAGCTGAAGGTTCATATTCAGCAGCAGGACTGGGACCTTCTGGAGAAATCATCCGGGCTGACGAGAGAGCGGATGCAGGCTTTCGCTGCTTTGCTTGCCGCGGCGAAGTCAAGCGTATTCGTATGGAGCATGGGCCTGACGCAGCATCGATTCGGAACGGACAATATTTCGCAGGTTGCCAATCTTGCGCTGCTCCGCGGTTTTCTTGGGCGGGAGCATTGCGGCTTGATGCCGATTCGCGGCCATAGCGGCGTTCAAGGCTCAGGCGAAATGGGGGCTGACCCCTTTAGTCTGCCTGGCGGTGAGTGCAAAGGTGCGGATATCCGCCGTTTAGAGGAACTTTGGGGCTTTAAGCTGCCGGATTGGCAAGGGGACATTGTAGGTGTATCGCTTGAAAACGCAATGTTGAACGAGCATGCTGATCGTAAGCTGAAGCTGTTCTATACATCAGGCGGCAATTTTATCGAGACGATGCCTGATCCTGATTTTGTGAAGCGCTGCTTAGAGAGCGTCGAATTGCGGGTGCATCAGGATATCGTGCTGAACAGCTCGACACTTGTAGATGCGCAGGAGGAGGTTATCGTACTGCCTGCCATGACAAGGTATGAACAGCCAGGCGGGGGTACGTCAACCTCGACGGAGCGAATGGTTTATTTTTCACCAACTATTGAAGGGCCGCGGATCGAAGAAGCGCGTGCGGAGTGGCAAATCTATGCGGATTTAGCTGCACGCATTAGGCCGGAGCTCAAAGCGGCTATCGCGTTCAAAGATGCTGCTGCTGTGAGGGAAGAGATTGCGATGGCTTCACCGAACTATGAGGGCGTAGAGCTGCTGCGGAACCAAGGTGACGTATTCCAATGGGGCGGGGCGTGGCTGTGCGAGGGTGGTTTTTGTCCAACTTCCGACGGGAAGGGCAGCCTGCTGCCCATTGAATTGCCAGAGCTTCGTATACCGGAAGGGCATTTCTATGCAACGACAAGGCGCGGAAAGCAGTTTAACTCTATGATTTATGGCGAGAAGGATGCTTTTAACGATGCAGGGCGCTACGACGTGCTGATGAATGAAGCGAATTTGTCGGAGCTTGCGATCGCCGAAGGAGATGCGATTGTTGTATATAACCGAAGCGGGAGCTTCCATGGCAGGGCGAAACCAGCGGATATTGCGCCAGGCAATATCGAGTTGTACTGGCCGGAAGGGAATAGTCTATTTCCAAAAGGAGTATATGAGCCGTTTGCAGGCATACCAGAGTATAATGCTTCCGTTATCGTGGAGAAGGCTGAAACCTATCATGCCTTTAAGGATACCAAGTATATGGAGAAGCGGATTGTGGAGCTGGAAATCGAGCCGCCGGCGTAGAACTGCTGTGGTCGTAATGATGCATAAGCAAGCTGAGCGTGGAAGGGGAGTATTCGAATGGATCTTTCGAACACGACAAAATGGCGCATACTCAAATACGATAGCAGCGGCCACTGGGAGAAGGATGACGACATCGCTGCGGAATATCCGCTAACTCTGAAGCTAGGCGGTGAGGAATTTGCAACGATGGTATGCTCGCCATCACATTTGCAGGAGCTGGTCATTGGTTTCCTCGCTTCCGAAGGGGTTATACGTGCTGCCGGTCAGGTGAAATCGCTGAGGATTGAAGAGGATACGGGTTTTGCCTATGTTGAGCTAGAGCATAAGCATACGTTAAGTCAGGATCATTACGCGAAACGGTTTATCGGATCATGCTGCGGCAAGAGTAGGCAGTTTTATTTTCACAATGATATGCTGACGGCCAAAACGATCATGACCCGCACTAAAATATCTGCTGAGCAATGTATTCGCTTTATGCGCGAGCTTCAGGAGGCATCCTCGGAATTTCGCAGCACGGGCGGTGTTCATAATGCAGCCATTGGAACGCCATCGGAGCTGCTTGCGGTAAGAACGGATATTGGGCGCCACAATGCGCTCGATAAGCTGTTCGGCTATTGTTTGCTGCACCGTGTTCGGACTTCGGATAAAGTGATTGCATTCAGCGGCAGGCTCTCCTCGGAGGCGGTGCTGAAAGCGGCCAAGATCGGCTGCGGCATTATGCTCAGCAAGTCGGCGCCTACTGATCTTGCTCTTCGCTTGGCAGAGGATTTAGGCATTACCTGTGTGGGTTTTATTAGAGGCGGAGAGATGAATGTATACACCCATCATGACCGAATCGATTTCGGCGATGGATTGACAGCATGGTAGTGATTGTATATCATTTTAAATGAAAATGATTATCACCATGTGACAAGAAGGAGTTTATGATGCTTTTACGCTTTTTTTCCTACTACAAGCCTTACAAGAAGCTTTTTCTGCTTGATTTCTGTTGTGCAGTAGTGCTGGCGATTCTTGAGCTGTGCTTCCCCTTGGCAGTCAGCTATGTAATAGATACGCTGTTGCCTGACGAGAACTGGGGCCTTATCGTTACAGCCTGTGCTATCTTGCTTCTGATTTATATTATTAATACGATTTTGTCCTATGTAGTCACCTATTGGGGGCATATGCTTGGTATTAATATTGAAACGGACATGCGGAAGAAGCTGTTCGACCACGTACAGAAGCTGTCCTTCCGTTTCTTCGATAACACGAAGACCGGTCATCTAATCTCGCGTCTAACGAATGATTTATTCGAGATTGGCGAGGTTGCCCATCATGGTCCAGAGGATATGTTCATTGCTGCGATGACGCTCGTCGGAGCGTTCGGCATTATGGCGTATATTAATTTGGAGTTAGCCATTCTTACTTTTGTTATTGTGCCAATCATTATCTGGCTCGTTCTGATGTTCAACGGTAAAATGACGAAAGCTGCGAATCGGTTGTTCTCGGATATGGCCGATTTTAATGCTCGAGTAGAGGATACGGTTGGCGGGATTCGTGTTGTTCAAGCTTTCTCGAACGAAAGCCATGAGAAAAAGTTGTTCAAGGTGAACAACCTGCGTTTCCGTGAAGCGAAACTCATTTCCTACAAAATCATTGGTTTGAACTCTTCGATTACCTACATGCTGATGAGACTTGTATCTGTATTCGTATTGATTGCAGGCACTTGGTTCGTTATTAAAGGTGATCTGAAGTACGGCGAATTTATTAGCTTTGTTTTGCTTACGAACATCTTCTTTAAACCGATTGAAAAAATCAATGCAGTTATCGAAAGTTACCCAAAAGGCATTGCCGGCTTTAAACGTTATGTGCAGCTGCTGGAGACAGCGCCTGATGTTGCGGATAAACCCAATGCGAAAGAGGTTAACCGCCTAAACGGGAATATTGAATATCGGAATGTTACGTTTGGCTATGAAGGCGAAGCGAAGGTGCTTCAAAATATCGATCTTACTATTCGTGCAGGTGAGACAATTGCCTTTGTTGGACCTTCTGGCGCCGGCAAAACGACGCTTTGCAGCTTGCTGCCGCGTTTCTATGAAATTGAAGGCGGAAGCATCTCCGTCGATGGCTATGATACTCGCGACTTAAAGCTGGATTCGCTCCGGAAGCAGATCGGTATCGTACAGCAGGATGTGTTCCTGTTCGCCGGTACGATTAGAGAAAACATCAGTTACGGTAAGCTTGGCGCATCGGATACAGATATTTGGGAAGCCGCGCGCAGAGCGAAGCTTGAAGAATTCATTCACGCGCAGCCGGACGGACTGGAAACGGTAGTAGGCGAACGCGGCGTTAAGCTGTCTGGCGGACAGAAGCAGCGGCTTGCGATTGCGCGGATGTTCCTCAAAAACCCGCCGATCCTTATTCTCGACGAGGCGACTTCGGCACTCGACACTGAAACGGAAGCAGCAATCCAGCAGTCGCTGGCAGAGCTGTCCGTGGGCCGTACAACGCTTGTTATTGCACATCGCCTCGCTACGATCAAAAATGCGGATCGCATTGTTGTTGTAACGGAGCAAGGAATTACCGAGCAAGGCCGTCATGAAGAGCTTGTATCGGCAGGCGGCATTTACAGCCGCTTGCATAAAGCACAGTTTGGCAATAGATAATCTGAATTTGAATGAAGGCTGCCGATATCGATGAATCGGCAGCTTTTTTTTTATTAACAAAGCAGCCGAGGCTGTTTATCACTAACAGATAGAATGAAACAAACAGGAACTGCTACGCATCAAGCTCAAATATTAATCCTACAAATTAATCCCACACATCCGCCATTACAACGTACTCCACTCCATGCTAAAGGAACACTAAAGGCTTGATCTTGTTTAAACGGTATTCGCGGCGCCTGACAATACTTCTTGTTTGTCTTTCTTTGCGCCTGTTTTCCTTCTCTTATAAAACGACAAGAAGGCCGATGTAACGGCAATCGACAAGGCAGAGTACAATCCGCTTTTAAGAGGAAATACGGATAGACTAGTGAGGACAACTAGAAAATCAAATGCGAAGTTGGTAATCCCAGGGTTGACGCCATGCTTTTTGTGCAAATAGATGGCTAGTATTGTCGCGCCGCCGAGCGAAGCACCGTTGCGGAATAAGGCGGTAATGCCTGCTCCGATGAATAATCCTCCGACGATCGCTCCGATTAGTGGCGGAATCGTAAAGGCAGGCAAGATATCGTTTATTGCACTTAATGAGGAGAGCAGCGCGATAGCACCAATAGTTTTGAAGGTAAAGGATTTGCCCATGTAAAAGTAAGAGAAAATTAGAAATGGAAGATTGAGCAATAAAAACAAATAGTGGAATGAGACTTGCAGCTGGGGTGATAAGCTTAAAGAGAGTCCTGCTGTTCCTCCAGTTACGATATGTGAATGCTTTAAAATGACTAATCCGCCCACAGTAACGAAGCAGCCTATTGCAATATGAAGCCATTTGCTGATATTTTCCTTCATTTTGTAATCCAATATGCGTAACATCTCACATGCACCGCCTGCTTAAGTTTGTTACTATAAGAATACAAAACAGCATCAATTGTATATATGATAAACAGAATGAAATTGATGTGAATTTATATAACATTGAACGAATTTTTATTGTTTTTCCTGCAAAATGAAGGAGGTTGTGATCATGGATCAATTGGATCGTATGCTTCTCCAATTACTGCAGGAGGATGGCCGAATAACGGTGAGTGAGCTGTCCAAACGATTGTCTCTCAGCCGCCCCAGCATATCTGAGCGTCTGCTGCGCTTGCAGGAGAAAGGCATCATTACTGGATTCGGCGCACGAGTATCGCCTGCTGCTATCGGCAGAAACATACAGGTCATCATTCAAATGAGCGAATTGAAAGTATTTCCGATGGAGTTTGAGAAGCGCATCATGAATGATGATGAAATTATAGAATGCCACCGGGTAACAGGAACGGTCAGCTATATTCTGAAAGCAGCGATAACGGGGATGGATGGTCTAAGCGAGCTTGTAGAGAGGCTTATGCCTTTCGGCAATGTCAACACGTCGGTCATTCTCTCTTCGCCTGTAATGAACAAAACTATACTGCCTAAGGAATAAACAATTAACAGAGTAAAGGGGACGTATAAGATGGAACAAACGAAGACACTAATTGAAGCATATAATCAAGCCAGCTATCCGTTAATCGGTCATGGAAAGCGGAATGTACAGGTTCTCAAAGAAGCGCTAGAGCAGTGGGACGCAGAGCAGGATAGCGATATGTACGGCAATGGAGCGATAATTGAGAATTTTGAGGAAAAGATGGCTAAACTGTTAGGCAAAGAATCGGCTGTATTTTTCCCCAGCGGTACAATGGCTCAGCAAATTGCGCTTCGTATATGGTGTGACGAGAAAGGAAATAAGAAGGTCGGTTATCATCCTTTAAGCCATCTGGAGATTCACGAGAAAGACGGCATGAAAGAGCTGCATCATCTTGAAGCTGTACTGTTGGCGGATGTAGAAAGGCCTGTCCTTCTTCATGATTTGCTTGGTCTAGAGGAAAACATCGCTTGTTTGCTGCTGGAGCTGCCGCAGCGCGAAATTGGCGGACAGTTGCCGGAATTTGCAGAGCTCAAGGCTATGTCGGCATTTTGTCGGGAGAGAGGAATTAAGCTTCATCTGGATGGTGCGAGGCTGTTCGAGATTCTTCCGTATTATGAAAAGTCTGCTCAAGAGGTTTGCGCGCTCTTCGACAGTGTATATATTTCGTTCTATAAAGGAATTGGCGGTATTGCAGGAGCGATATTAGCCGGAGATCGCAGCTTTACAGAGGAATCGAAGATTTGGAAAAGACGCCACGGCGGTGATCTCATCAGCTTATATCCTTATATTATTGCTGCAGACTATTACATGGAGCGGCGACTTCCGCATATGAAGAAGTACTACAGGGAAGCGCAGGAGCTTGCTGCATTATATAACGGGTGCGAGGGCATGAAGACTATCCCGGAGGTGCCTGTTTCCAATATGTTTCATGTTCACTCGACAGCACAGAAGGAGCAGCTTGATTCAATCCTAATCGATATCGCTGGGAAAACAGGTATCGGTTTGACGCAGTCTGTCCGTGATAAAGGAGACGCTGGCTCCTATTTTGAGGTTAACATTGGCGATCGGTATGATGCGGCTCCTAAAGAAACGCTTTTTGAAGCATTTCGATTGCTGGACAATAAGCTGCAACAGAAAGGTGGGAGGGAATAGCATTAACACTTTTAACTCGATTATGTCTGCACAACATGCTAAGTTATAAATAGTGGAAAATGAGATAATTTCTGATAAAATTCTCGTTTGTTTCATTAGGCATAAGTGCAGAGGGGGAAATGAGGATGGAAAAGAAGCCGTGTTTAGGTTGTCAGCTGGCCAATCATGAATTAGAGACTCAAACCGTATACGAAAATGAATGGGTGACTTGTCTTCTAGATATAGCACCGCTTAATGAGGGTCATCTGCTCATACTCCCTAAGAAGCATTTTCATGATGTCGATGATTTAGACGAGTTAACCGCTAATGAAATTATGAAAACATCTGCGATGCTGGCAAGGGTGCTAAAGGTACATTTTCAGCCAGACGGTATAACGATTATTCAAAATGGCGGAAAATTCAACGATTTGACGCATTATCATATGCATGTGTTCCCTCGGTATGATTCGGATGGGTTTGCTTGGGTGGAGCCTGTTGATTTTACACATGCAAAGGAGCGTTTAAGCGAAACACGAGAGAAGCTGCTAGTGGCAATCCATGATGTTAGCACATAATGTGAAATGAGGCTAAAGAAGGAGTGATCCATTCTGAAAAAAATCATTTTACTAATTGTTTGCTGTTTCCTTGTATTTGGTGGTTCTTATGTCTACTCGAAAGCGAAGCCGCCTTTAACAGCACAGGCGTTCTCTTCAACAAACGATAGACAAATTGTTTTAGTGATAGTCGGGAATAAAAGTTTGGTTGGATCTATCGATATTAATGAAGTATTAATAAATGATGGCGACGTGCCTGAGCGAGTCAAAATACAAGTTAGCAGTCCTGCTAAAGGTTTTATTGTAACCGACCGCTTCGATGAGACGGAAGAAAAGGATTACTCATTTAAGGATCTGAATGAAGTGACCATTCCAACAGGAACATCCCCGCAGGCACAGACGGCCAAAGAGAATAAAGGCAAAGTCACAGATGCGGATCATACCTATGCCCTAACAATAGGGGATAAGCAAACGATTGAATCGGTCACGATCAAATATAACCACCTCGGGATTTCGCATAAAATAACGATTTCGACGATAAAGGTTCAATGAGCTATACTACGTACAACATAAAGAATGATTAACGAGGTTAGTTTTTGATGAGGCTAAACGTTGGATAGCAATAGGGGTTCCAATTTATAAAATAGTACAGAGGAGGTATGTATTCATATGAAATATTCCTTTTGTGCAGGAGCGGCTTCTGTGGGATGTATCATGTTGAGCTGCCTTTTATTGTTTTGGAACCCTTACACGGAAATACGGGTGAGTCATAAAACGATTCTTATCGTGTTTATGATGTTGATCCTTCCAGCTTGTATAGGAATTTTAGCTGCAATTGTGAGAAACCGAATGTTAATGCTAGTGGTACTCATCTGGTCGCTGCCGTATGGCATTTATTTATCTGTAGCATCTATACCGAGTATTTGGAATCTCTATGCAGCGGTACTCATTTTATATGTCATTTCCCTAATAAGGAAAGAAACCGCATATAAAGGGGCATTATAAAGCAAAAAAAGACATGAAAGGACGAGACGAAACAATGGAGAAAGCAAATCAAAAAATTAAAACATTTTTTATGTTTGAAGGCAGAGCGGAGGAGGCTATGAACTTCTACACTTCATTATTCGATCAATCCGAAATCATAAGCATCCAGCGATACGGAGCGAATGAGACAGGCCCTGAAGGAACCGTGATGAAAGCTACATTTTCTCTAAAAGGACAACAGTTTATGTGTATCGATAGCGGCGTCAACCATGGCTTTACGTTCACACCTTCAATATCTTTGTTCGTTACCTGCGATACGGAAGAGGAAATAGATCAGGTTTTTGAAAGCCTATCACTTGAGGGCAGCATACTCATGCCGCTTGCCGCTTATCCGTTTAGTGAGAAGTTTGGCTGGGTTTCAGATAAGTTCGGCGTTTCATGGCAATTAAGTCTTGAGAAAAGCTGATTGCTCCCTATTCCCCATCCGTTTCATGCAAATTGGGAAAGGCTGAAGCAGGCAAGAGAGAGATTCCAAGAACGTAGAGTTGAAATTCAACATATTCTGTACCCTGTGCGTTACATATGTGCACATATGAATTCTGAAGTCATGTTTACTTTTGATTCACAGCTATTTAAACAAACATGGCATAATGAACAGCCCGAAAGCGCTCGCTTTAGAGTTTTACCACTTCGCAAATCCCAAATTTCCCGAAGAAGTTGATGTTTACATTCCAACTCATGAATAGTGCTGATGCAGAAGATAGTGGACATAATCCACCGTCTTCTGCATCTCGCTAGCGCAGCTTCAAGTTTGAAGCAGCTATAGCCTCTCAACCTTTAGGTC
>NZ_JBFTSN010000046.1:0-29226 GCF_056400045.1 Paenibacillus sp. 01L418 | reverse complement strand
GAGAAGGAGCGTCTACGCAATCCAGCGCCTCCATTTATAACGAGCTCCCTTCAACAGGAAGCGGCAAGGAAACTTGGCTTCCGGGCTTCTAAGACGATGTCAGTAGCACAGCAGCTGTATGAAGGCGTTGAGCTGGGTAAAGAAGGTACAGTCGGTTTAATTACTTATATGAGAACCGATTCTACGCGCATCTCGCCTATCGCTCAAGAAGAAGCGAAAGAATTCATTTCTGAGAAGTATGGCGAAGCTTTTGTGCCYGAACAACCACGCATTTACACAAAGAAAAACAGCAACGCTCAAGACGCGCATGAAGCGATTCGGCCAACGTCCATATTAAGAGATCCCGAATCAATGAAACCGTTCTTGAGTCGTGATCAGCTGCGACTGTATAAGCTCGTATGGGAACGTTTCGTATCGAGTCAAATGCAATCGGCAGTGCTCGACACGATGACCGTGGATTTGCAGGCAGGCGATACAACGTTTAGAGCTACTGGTTCTAAAGTGAAATTTGCCGGCTTTATGAAGGTATATGTGGAAGGCAACGATGACGGCACGGTTGAAGAGCATAAGTTTTTGCCGCCGCTAGCCGCTGGAGATGTCATTCAATCAGAATCGATAGATCCAAAACAGCATTTTACGCAGCCGCCGCCACGTTTTTCGGAGGCGCGACTAGTAAAGACGCTTGAGGAGCTCGGTATAGGTCGTCCAAGTACGTATGCGCCAACTCTGGAAACGATTCAGAAGCGCGGATACATTGCAATGGAAGAGAAAAAATTTATGCCAACTGAGCTTGGAGATCTTGTCATTCAGCTCATGGAAGAGTTTTTCCCTGAAATTTTGGATGCGGAGTTTACAGCGAACATGGAAGGCAATCTCGACCATGTGGAAGAAGGCACAGAGGATTGGGTAAAGGTGCTCGCTACATTTTACGAATCCTTTGAGAAAAGATTAGAAGTTGCCGAAGATGAAATGAAGGAAATCGAAATTCAAGACGAAGTGTCCGATGAGCTTTGTGAGAAGTGCGGACGCCACCTTGTCTATAAGATGGGCCGATTTGGCAAGTTTCTTGCGTGCTCGGGCTTCCCGGATTGCCGCAATACGAAACCGATCGTCAAGGATATCGGTGTGACATGTCCGAAATGCGCAGAAGGCAAAATCATTGAGCGTCGGAGCAAAAAGGGACGTATATTTTATGGCTGTGATCAATATCCCGGCTGTGATTATGTGTCATGGGATAAACCGACGAACAAACCTTGCCCRCAATGCGGCGAGTCCAAGCTTGTTGAAAAGCGCAATCGCAGCGGAGCAAAGCTGCTTTGCCCAACATGTGATTATTCCGAAGAGGTATTGGATGAAGACGAGCAAGGTACCGATACGGATTAATTAAGCATGAGCTAGCATTAGCAACCATACTACAGAATCGAATGACAACCGCCTTACCCGTCCTCCCTTCACAAAGGGGGGACACCGTTGTTAAACGGGCTATTAAGCTGCTGTAATCGATTTATAATGGTTTCAATCATTCTGATATTTCAAATGGCTTAAATCGCTCAAATCGCACCAAAGCTTCTACTGTCTTTCAGTTATGTGATACTAAAGGTTGTGCAAGCTGAACTCATATCATTAACTGATGCTGATGGAAGAGATCTTTGTTTGCGCAAGCTGGAAGCGTGTCACGAAGTGACGGAAGCGATCTTACGGCAATGGGATGGATAACCGACTGATTAACACAGAGGTTAGTCCAATTGCAGGTGTCCAGAGGACGCAGTCCTTGGGGCCCTCCCTTGGAAGGGAGGGTTTGGGTGGGTTCGAAAAGCTTGTGGGGTTTTAAGTTTTAAAAGGATTTGAAGTTTTATAAGGGTTTTAAGCTTTAAAAGGCTTTTAAGTTTAAAAAGGAATTGAATGTTTTAAAATGCTTGTAAAAGTGTTGTAAAATTGTTGTAAAAGTGTTTTAAAATACAAAAAGTGTTTTAAAAGTTTTGTAAAGCTTGAAAGGCTCTAAAAGCTCTTTATAAAGTTTTAAAGTTGAAAAACTTCACAACATTCAAAATGTTTGAAATTATTGGAAGGTTTGAAATTATTAATTTACAATAAAAAAACCTTTGAAGGCAAGGTAGTAGCGCCAAAGGTCAACCTACGTGAACTATATCTGAAAGGATTGAATATATTTTGTCACAACCACAAAAAGTAACCGTCATCGGAGCAGGACTAGCAGGCAGCGAGGCAGCATGGCAAATAGCATCACAAGGAGTACCTGTCGTTTTGTATGAAATGCGTCCAGTCACAAAAACACCTGCTCATCATACGAATCAATTTGCAGAGCTTGTATGCAGCAATAGCTTGCGTTCTAATGGTCTTGCAAATGCTGTCGGAGTATTAAAGGAAGAGATGCGAAGACTAGACTCGCTTATTTTGAGCTGCGCTGATCAGCACGCTGTACCTGCGGGAGGAGCGCTGGCGGTTGACCGCGACGGTTTCTCTGGTGAAGTTACTCGCAGACTGCATGAGCATCCACTTGTTGAAGTACGGAATGAAGAGGTAACAGAAATTCCGAAGGATGGAATTGTTGTTATTGCTACAGGCCCACTGACAGCACCGGGCTTGTCTTCGCAAATTCAAGAGCTGCTGGGCGAAGAGTATTTTTATTTCTATGATGCTGCAGCGCCAATCGTTGAAAAAGATTCGATCGATATGAGCAAGGTTTATTTAGCTTCCCGTTACGATAAAGGTGAGGCTGCTTATTTGAACTGTCCAATGACAGAAGAAGAATTTGAAATTTTCCACGAAGCGCTGACAACAGCTGAGAAAGCAGAAGTAAAAGATTTTGAGAAGGAAGTCTACTTTGAAGGCTGTATGCCGATCGAGATTATGGCAAGCAGAGGCAAACAAACCGTATTGTTTGGACCTATGAAGCCAGTTGGACTTGTAAATCCGCACACGGGTGAGCTGCCACATGCTGTAATTCAGCTTCGTCAGGATAACGCTGCAGGAACATTATACAACCTAGTTGGATTCCAGACTCATCTCAAATGGGGAGAGCAAAAACACGTCTTCTCATTAATACCAGGTCTGGAAAATGCTGAGTTTGTTCGTTTCGGCGTTATGCATCGCAATACGTTTATCAATTCACCTCGTTTGCTTAAGCCTACCTATCAGCTTAACAACCGCGAGACCTTATTTTTTGCAGGCCAGATGACCGGTGTTGAAGGTTATGTGGAATCTGCTGCTTCCGGCTTGATTGCTGGAATCAACGCTGCAAGATTAGCTCGAGATCTTGAACCACTCGTATTGCCGGAGCAAACTACGCTTGGCAGTATGGCTCATTATATTACAACAGCCGATTTCAAGCATTTCCAACCGATGAATGCTAATTTCGGTTTATTTCCACCGCTTGAGAAGAAGATCCGCAGCAAAAAAGAAAAGAACGAAATGATTGCGAATCGCGCTTTGGAAGGTATTGAGCAATTTAAAAAGGAACATTTGCAATAATATTGCGTAATGAAGGCATGGCAATTTAATTATTTGGAACCTTGAGGAGGCAAAGCAATGGAAATGCAATTTCACGCTACAACGATTTGCGCAGTTCGTCATGAGGGAAGAGGTGCAATTGCCGGGGATGGTCAGGTCACTTTTGGGAATAGCATGGTCATGAAAAACTCTGCTAAAAAAGTAAGAAGGCTTTATCGCGGTCAAGTCGTCGCAGGTTTTGCAGGATCAGTTGCAGATGCCATTACTTTGTTCGAGAAGTTTGAGGCAAAGCTGGAGGAGCATCACGGCAACTTGCAGCGCTCAGCTGTTGAGCTTGCCAAGGAATGGCGTTCAGACCGTGTCCTTCGTAGATTGGAAGCGATGATGCTCGTTATGGACAAAACCGGCTTGCTGCTTATTTCAGGCAACGGTGAGATCATTGAGCCAGATGACGGCATTCTAGCAATCGGCTCAGGCGGCAGCTTCGCATTATCGGCAGCAAGAGCGCTTCAGCGTCATGCACCTCAAATGGAAGCAAAGGATATCGCACGTTCATCGCTAGAAATAGCGGCAGAAATTTGTGTATTCACGAATCATAATATTATTGTTGAAGAGATCGTATAAATCGAGTAACAGGATTTTGGATAGAAGGCCAAACTTCGGAAAGTCTTAGCGAAGAATAGAAATCGGAGGGATTTTATAATGGGAAATGATGCACTGACGCCTCGTCAGATCGTAGCGGAGCTTGATAAGTATATTGTTGGGCAAAAACCAGCGAAACGTTCTGTAGCCATTGCGCTTCGCAATCGTTATCGGAGAAGTTTGCTCGATGAAACGCTGCGCGATGAAATCGTTCCGAAAAATATTTTGATGATCGGACCTACCGGAGTAGGTAAAACGGAAATCGCACGCCGCTTGGCAAAGCTGGTTAAGGCACCATTTGTGAAACTAGAAGCGACGAAATTTACTGAGGTCGGATATGTAGGCCGTGATGTTGAATCAATGGTCCGCGATCTAGTGGAAACAGCTATACGTATGGTGAAAACAGAAAAAACGGAAAAAGTAAAAGACAGAGCAGAAAAGCTAGCTAATGATCGCATCGTTTCTTTGCTTGCTCCGTCAACGGCTAAGGCTAAATCGCAAAAAAATCCATTTGAAATGTTGTTTGGCAATCAACAGCAATCAGAAGAGCAAAAGGAAGAGCCGGAAGTGGAAAATGCGCTCTTTCAAAAACGTTCGCAAATTAAAGAGCAGCTCGCGGCTGGCAAGCTGGAAAACGAAATCATTGAAATTGAGGTAGAGGACTCCTCACCTAATATGATGGATATGCTTTCAGGCCAGGGCCCAGAGGGCATGGGCATGAATATGCAGGAGCTGTTCGGTCAATTAATGCCGAAGAAGCCGAAGAAGCGCAAGCTGCCTGTAAAGGAAGCTCGCAAGGTGTTGACGCAGGAGGAAGCTAACAAAATAATCGATATGGATGATGTCATTACCGAATCGATTACAAGAGCTGAGCAATCTGGCATTATTTTCATAGATGAAATTGACAAAATTGCGAGCCCATCACGTGGATCTGGCCCAGATGTATCTAGGGAAGGTGTTCAACGTGATATTTTGCCTATCGTTGAAGGCTCTACTGTCATGACAAAATATGGTCCCGTTAAAACGGATTATGTGTTGTTTATCGCTGCTGGCGCGTTTCATGTTGCCAAACCTTCGGATTTGATACCAGAGCTTCAAGGTCGTTTCCCGATCCGGGTAGAGCTGACTAGTCTTAGCTTGGACGATTTTGTAAGTATTTTGAAAGAACCAAAAAATGCTTTAACGAAGCAGTATTCAGCTCTACTTGAAACGGAAGGCATTCAGATCGAATTTACTGATGAGGCGATTCGTGAGCTTGCGTCCATTGCCGCAGATGTTAACCGCAATACTGAAAATATTGGCGCGCGTCGCTTGCATACGATTTTGGAGAAGCTGCTGGAGGATCTATCTTTTGAAGCGCCTGAGTTGTCGCTCGAAAAAATGACGATTACGCCGGAATACGTTCGAGAAAAACTCGGAAGCATTGCGCAAAATCGCGATTTGAGTCAATATATACTGTAGTTGTTATGAGTTTTGGGAGGCATTAGAATGACTTTACTAACGAAGACTAGAACGCTGAACCGGTTGTTGCAACGCGCAGCTGGCAAAGCGCTGAGTTTCAGGGAAATGGCAGAAGTACTTTGTACAACGATTCAAACCAATGTGTTTGTCGTCAGCCGGAGAGGTAAAATACTTGGCTGCTCCGCAGTAGATGCGTTTGATCACGATTTCATGCGAACGTTATCAGCTGATGAGCTTCGTTTCCCGCAAGAGAGCAACGTTCGGTTTCTTGATATGCAGGAATCGATGACGAATGTGAAGCCAGATTCGGGAATTTACGAAACTTTTCCGCGGTTAGGTGATCAAGAAATTATGACGGTTGTACCTATTATTGGCGGAGGAGATCGTCTAGGTACGTTGGTCCTGACCCGTTTATCCGGTACTTTCGATGACGATGACCTTATTTTAGCTGAATATGGTTCAACGATTGTTGGCATGGAGATTTTACGGGAGCGCGCGGATGAGATTGAGCAAGAGGTTCGCAGTCGTGCAGTCGTTGCCGTTGCGGTCGGTTCGTTGTCATTTAGCGAATTAGAAGCGGTCGAGCATATTTTCGAGGAGCTTGATGGCAAGGAAGGTTTGCTTGTCGCATCGAAGATCGCTGACCGAGTAGGAATTACTCGTTCAGTTATTGTAAATGCGCTTAGGAAGCTGGAGAGTGCTGGTGTCATAGAAACAAGGTCATTAGGCATGAAAGGCACATACATTAAAATATTAAATCACCAATTATTGCAAGAATTAGATAAGATGAAGCGATAATTATAGGACGTTTAGACCATTTTTGCCCTATCTGATTTTAAAGATAGGGCTTTTTTCTTATTGTAATAATTTAGGAAATTGTTGAATATTATCATGTCGGCAAAAATCGACACATGTATCTCATTTTTTTAATATTTACTGTCGAACAAAGAAGGAATGAGCAGTAATCTGTTGAATACGTTAAGAAGATCCCCTATGTGAAAGTGGTGAAACTACGTGAATTTGTTGAATGGCGCAGCATTTGGAAGAATGGAAGGTGCGCTTCAAGCAGCTGAAATGCGGCAGCGCGTCATTTCTAACAATGTGGCAAACGGTGATACGCCGCATTTCAAACGGTCAGAGGTTTTGTTTGAGGAATTATTAGAGCAATCCATGGGAAATACGCAAGGGCAATTGATCGGCAAACGAACGAATCAAAAGCATATTGCTATTGGAGCAGGTTCTTCTAATGTACCTATACCCAAACTTATTACCGATGAAACAACTTCGATGAACAACAATGAAAATAATGTTGATGTCGATCGTGAGATGTCTTTGCTAGCTAAAAACCAATTAAGCTACAACTTTTATGTCCAACAGATTAATCATGAGGTAAGAATGATGCGCACAGCGATTGAAGGGAGAGCTTAACGATGAAATTGTCCACAGGGTTTGATATCAGCGCTTCGGCTCTATCAGCACAAAGACTGCGGATGGATGTAATTTCTTCTAATATAGCGAATGCTGAAACGACGAGAGGCAGTTTTGTAAATGGACAATTCCAGCCTTACAAGCGAAAGATGGTTGTCATTGAACCTCTGCAGCAGTCCTTCTCAAATGTGCTTTCTCAGCAAATGAATGAAAACTCCGCTGCTCAAGGAGTTAAAGTAACGAGAATTAAAGAGGATCAATCGCCAAACAAGCTCATTTATAATCCAACGCATCCTGATGCTGATGCAAACGGCTATGTAAATATGCCGAATGTGGATGTAACGAAGGAAATGGTAGATATGATTGCAGCTACAAGATCTTACGAAGCAAACGTAACCGCGCTAAACGCTACCAAATCAATGTTTATTAAGGCACTAGAAATAGGAAAGTAATTGATTAACAATTCCATATGAAGTATTGGGGGAGTAATGATGATACAAGCGATGTCGCTTAGCCCGGTTCAGCCAACCAAACTCATTGAAACTAAATCGGTTCAAGAAGCGACTCCGGCACAATTGACGCAATCATTTGGTCAATATCTAGAAACGGCAATTAATAATGTAAGTGATCAGGAAAAGAACGTTCATAAGCTTAACGACAAATACTTAATAGGTCAGGTTGACGTTTCAAAGGTTTTAATTGCTTCTGAGCAGGCGCAACTAAGTTTGCAGCTTACCTCACAAGTCCGCAACAAAATGGTCGAGGCATATCAAGAAATGATGCGGATGCAAATTTAACCATCATGAAGACCTAGCATAGTATTTGGGTGAGGTGAAAATGTGAACGAGAGAATCGCCCAGTTTCGAGGTAGGCTTACACAATTATGGAGCCAGACGGGCAGAAAACAAAAAATTTGGTTGGGGRCATCTATTAGTGGACTATTGTTAGCAATTATTTTGTTAACGATTGTATTTACGAGAACGGAATACGAAATTGCTTTTCAAGGTTTGGATACAACAGACGCAGCTGCTATTATGACTTACTTAGACGGAAGCGGAATACCTTACCAGCTCAGCAACAATGGGAAAAGCATTTCAGTACCGAGCACAGATGCAGCACGAATAAAAGTAGATGTAGGTTCTCAAGGTTTAGTTCAAAACGGTTCCATTGGTTTTGAAGCATTTAATGCAAGCTCAAGCCAGTTTGGCACAACCGAAAATGAATTCAATGTAAAATATTTGAATGCTTTGAACGGTGAAGTTCAACAGTTGCTGAATGCGATGCAAGGTGTGGACAGTTCGAAGGTTTTGGTTAACTTGCCAAAAGAAAGTGTATTTCTATCTGCAGAAGACGCGGAGCAAGCATCAGCATCGATTATGATGAAATTCGTGTCTGGCTATCGTCCAAGTCAGAAGGAAATCGACGGCTATTACAACCTGGTAAAAACAGCGGTTCCGGATTTGGCAATTAAGGATATTACGATCTCAAGTCCTCAAGGCGAATTAATCTACTCTGATGTTGCTGGCGGAATAGCTAATAATTCAGATGCGGTTGAGTCCCAATTCGTCATTCAGCGCAAATATGAGGCTGAGCTCAAGAAAAATATCCAGCAGTTTCTAGGAACAATCGTTGGAGCTGATAATTTAGTCGTTCAAGTTTCTAGCAGCATGAACTTCGATAAGAAGACATCGCAGGAATCTGTTGTGAAGCCGCTAGACAATAACAACAATAACGGCATTATCATTAGTGAACAGCTGAATAACAGTACTTCGACTGGCAATTCAGGAGACGCTGGCGGTGTTGCTGGAACTGGAGAAACTGACGTACCAGGCTACGAAGCGGCTGCGACGGGCAGCAATTCTTCAGAATCGAACTCGACCATTCGGAATTATGATGTGACTCGAATCAACAACAACATCGAATCCGGACCTTTTGTTTTAAAAGACCTTTCTATTAGTATCGGCATCGAACAGTCACAAATGAATGATGAAGCAAGCAGAACGGCCATTATGACATATTTGACTGCATTGGTGCGCGCACAACTAGCTGATTCTGGTCAAGATGTAACCAATGACGCATTGATAGAGAAAAAAGTTGCTCTTATTGCAAGAACATTTTCTGGAAGCAGTTCTGCTAAGGAATCGAGCCTACTATCAACACCTTGGATTATCGGAATTGGTGTTGCTGCTCTTGCTATCATTGGCGGACTCATCTACATGTTAGCACGCAGACGCAAGAAGGTTGCCGAGGAAGAAATCGAATTGGTTGCTCCAGCTAAAGTGGAATATCCAACTCTTGATTTGGAAAGTGTCAACAACGACAGTCAGGCTAGAAAAAATCTTGAAACACTTGCCAAACGAAAACCGGATGAGTTCGTTAACCTTCTTCGCACATGGCTTGTGGATGAATAGAGGTGGTTCATGTGTCAAAATCAATGCAAGGATTATCTGGTCGACAGAAAGCTGCCATTTTACTTATTACGCTTGGACCTGATGTATYCTCTCAAATATTCAAGCATTTAAGAGATGAAGAAATTGAACAGCTAACACTTGAAATCGCAAATGTCCGTAAAGTGGACAGTAGTGATCGTGAAACGATTTTAAGCGAGTTCCACCAAATCTGTATGGCTCAAGAGTATATCACGCAAGGCGGCATTTCTTATGCCAAAGACATTTTGGAGAAAGCGCTTGGTGAACAAAAAGCTCTTGAAGTTATTAACCGGTTAACGGCAACGCTTCAAGTAAGACCATTTGACTTCGCTAGAAAAGCGGAGCCTACACAAATTTTGAACTTTATTCAAAATGAGAACTCGCAAACGATTGCTTTGGTATTATCGTATTTGCAATCGGAGCAGTCTTCGCACATTCTTTCATCGCTGCCGCAAGAGAAACAAGCAGAGGTTGCGAGGCGAATTGCTCTGATGGATAGCACATCGCCAGAAGTCATTTCGCAGGTAGAAAGAGTGCTTGAGCAAAAACTGTCCGCAACCGTTACCCAGGATTACACGAATGCTGGCGGTATCGACTCTATCGTTCAAATATTGAACGGTGTCGATCGCGGGACGGAGCGTACCATTCTCGACGCGCTTGAAATTCAAGATCCAGAGCTTGCAGAAGAAATCAAAAAACGGATGTTCGTGTTCGAGGACATTGTCAATATCGACAATCGCTCCATTCAACGAATCATTCGCGATATCGAGAATTCCGATCTTCAGCTTGCGCTTAAAGTGGCAAGTGAAGAAGTTAGAGAAGCGATCTTCCGCAATATGTCGAAGCGTATGGCCGAAACATTCAAAGAAGAAATGGAATTTATGGGACCAGTGCGGCTTCGTGATGTTGAAGAAGCGCAAACACGCATTGTTGCTACGATTCGCAGATTAGAAGAGTCAGGTGAAATCATCATCGCCCGTGGTGGAGGAGACGATATCATTGTCTAATTTGATCAAATCTTCGAGTGTGATTACTCTTGATCAATTGAAGCAGCTCGAATGGCTGCATCAACGGAATCTTGAAATCAATGAATCGCTGGATCAGGAAGAGGATATGGAACCCGTTCCTGATGAAGAAACGATAACTTTGCGAGATCAAATATTAAATGATGCTCAGCTATATGCAGAAGAGAGACTGCGTGATGCAGCAGAAGAAAGTGAAAAGCTTCTTGCTGATACACAGCAGCAAATCGATGTATGGTGGCTCGAAAAACGTACAGAAGATGAATCAGCATCAGAAGCATCCAGGCAATCAGRCTATGAGCTTGGTTATGCCGAAGGAGCCGCGCAATCCGAAAAGGAAATGCGTGAGATCTGGGAGCAAAAGCTGGCTGAAGCATCGGATGTGCTAAAAACTGCATTTCAAATGAGAGAACAAATCATTCAGGAAGCAGAACCCTTTCTTGTTGAACTAAGCTGTGCGATTGCCGAAAAAATTATTGGGCAGCAGCTATCAACGGCTCCTGAAATGGCAATCGAGCTCATTCGCAAATCATTGTCTAGACGCAGAGAGCAAGGAGTTATTACTCTATGTGTTGCACCTGGGCAGCTTGCATTCGTGCAAGCAGCTAGAGAAGAGCTTCATATGGCCATCGATTCTCAAGCGGAATTGCAAATTTTGCCTGACTCGACGGTTAAAGACAACGGTTGTGTTATTCGCTCTTCATTTGGCAGCATAGACGCTCGAATTGACACGCAGCTTGCTGAGATCAAAAAAGAATTAATACATCTTGCTCATCATAGCGGCGAAGAACGAGGTCAAACCTATGATAGTGAATAATCTAGATGTGCTTAAGTATATCGAGCATTTGCAGCCGCTTGATCCCGTTCGGGTCAATGGCAAAGTTACTCAGGTCATCGGCCTAACCGTGGAGTCAGAAGGACCTGATGCGAGCATTGGCGATGTTTGCTTTATTTATCCTTCCAAAGGCGCAAAGCCTATCAAGGCAGAGGTCGTTGGTTTTCGTGATAATAAAGTAATATTAATGCCTCTCGGTGATCTTCAGTCCATTAGCCCGGGCTGTGATGTTGTAGGTACAGGCAAACCTTTGACTGTTCAAGTCGGATCAGAGCTGCTCGGTAAAGTACTCGATGGACTTGGAAACCCGCTGGATGGTTCATTTTTGCCAAGGCGTATGCCGCATTATTCTACTTATAATGAACCAAGCAATCCGCTTAAACGGCCGCGCGTCGTTGAACCACTCGGTATCGGTGTAAGAGCGATCGATGGGCTTCTTACCGTCGGGCGTGGTCAGCGTGTAGGCATATTCGCCGGATCCGGTGTAGGGAAAAGTACACTGCTTGGTATGATTGCTCGCAATACTTCAGCTGATGTTAACGTAATTGCGTTGATCGGCGAGCGTGGTCGTGAAGTGCTTGAATTTATCGAGAAGGATCTTGGCCCAGAAGGTTTGTCCCGTTCGGTCGTTATTGTTGCAACTTCAGATCAACCAGCACTCATTCGCATGAAGGGCGCATTAATTGCGACATCCATTGCTGAATATTTCCGTGATCGCGGTCTGGACGTTATGTTGATGATGGATTCCGTTACAAGGTATGCAATGGCTCTTCGTGAAGTAGGTCTGGCTATTGGTGAACCGCCTGCTACTAGAGGTTACACACCTTCTGTATTCGCTGCACTGCCAAAGCTTTTAGAACGTGCAGGGACAGGGCCAACAGGCTCAATAACCGCCTTCTACACCGTTCTTGTTGATGGTGACGATATGAATGAACCTATCGCGGATGCTGTCCGCGGAATATTGGATGGTCATATCGTTTTTAKTCKTCAGCTAGCGCATAAGGGTCATTTTCCTGCCATCGATGTTTTAGCTTCTGTCAGCCGTGTTATGAAGGAAATTGTCACAGAAGAACAGCAAGATGCGGCGAATGAACTAAAAAAAATGCTAGCTACATATAAAGATTCGGAAGACCTGATCAATATAGGGGCGTACCAACGAGGATCAAATGTAGAAATTGATATGGCGCTAGAATTTATTGAACCGATTCAAAGCTACACAAAGCAAAAGACCAATGAAAAGGTGAGCTTAGAGGAAGCGCAAAGTCGTTTAATTAATGACTTCTACAGGAGTTGAATCACGAGATGGCATCGTTTCGTTATACTTTTCAAAAGGTTGTTGATTTAAAATCTAGTGAAAAAACACAGGCGGAATGGATTCTTTCATCGGCCATTGGTGCTCTAGCGGCTGAAGAATTGTCGTTAGAGCAATTGCGTGCGAAGCAGCAAGAATGGGAAAGCAAGCTGCTTGAATCTTCACAGACTGCTGTTCCTTTATCTGAGCTTCAAGTAATTCAGCAATATTTGGACTATTTGGTCACTTGCATTACAAGCAAATTGAAAGATGTGTTGCATGCACAGAAGGCGGTTGAGCAAAGCCGACTTAAGCTCTCAGACAAGATGAAAGATGAGAAAGTGTGGCTTAAAGCAAAAGATCATGCGCGTGATCGGTTCCAGTATGCGATGCAAATCAAAGAGCAGAACGAACTAGATGAGATGGCAAGCGTCCGTTTCATGATACCAACCCCATAAAGTGATGCGTGACACCGGCTAGAGGGAGTGAGTGGAATTGGCGGGTATGGATAATGAAAAGCAAGGCTATAGCACGCTAGAGAGAATTATGTTTTTGATGACACCAATTTTATTCGCAATTGTATTGCTCGGTGTTTTGTACACCTTGTTCAATATTGATTTCCGCAATAAAATGCTGGAAGCCGGAAACTCAGTTCCCTTTCTAAAAGACGTGCTTCCCGAGCCAAAGGTTGCAGGCGGGCCTGGAAATGATGATGCTTTGAAGACAGCGAATATGTCAGCAAAAATTGCAGATTTGCAAACACAGCTTACTGCAATTGAAAGCGAACTGGCAGCTGCGAATCAAACGAAAGCGACGCTTGAGCAAGAAGTAAAGGACTTGGAAAGTGATAACATCCAGCTTAAAGGTGTAAACGATGATCAATTGCTTGAGGATGAGCAGTATCAAGCGAAAATTCAAGAGCTGGCAAGCATGTTTTCCAAAATTACGCCAAGTAAAGCTGCTCCAATCTTGCAAAGTATGACTTTAGATGAAATGGTACTCGTATTTGCAAATATGCGGCCTGACGATCGAGTGCGCATTATGGAGAAGATGAATCCTCAGACGGCAGCTGATGCAGCGATGAAGCTGAAGGATAACGTGCAGGCAAAGGATTTGCAAATTGCCGCGCTTCAAGCAAGACTTGATTCGCAGAAATCGCCAACTACGAAGCCTGCTACCTCTGTTCTTGATCAAGAGCAATTAAGTGCAACGTTTACAGCTATGAATGCAAAGAGCGCTGCAGAGCTTCTTATCAAAATGATAGATGTGAGTCCAAGCAAAGTGCTTCGGATTTTAAATGCGGTGGATAATCAAACAAGATCAGCCATTATTGCGGAAATGTCTGGAATTAATGAAACGACTACAGCGAAAATTGTAGCTAAATTAATGACAGGAAGTTAATGTCTGACCTAATGTTTTCCCTCTATTTGAAAGGAGGTGAGAAAAATGGAAATGAACATTTCACAAGTTGCTGTAGTACAACCGCAAGCACAAGGTACAACAACGGGACAAGCAAGCGGCAATACAAGCGGAGCAGCGTTTCAGAAAACGTTAGTGCAGCAAATTAATAGTGAAACTGCTGGCAGCAGCAGTCAGACGCAAGCTGCACCTTTAGTTGCAAACGTATCTAAGGAAGCTATGGTAGGGGTGGATGGCGCTGCTGCAGCACCAACATTATCTGACCTCATGTCAATCATCGATGGTTTGCTAGCGCAATTGGATGCAACTAATGGTGAAGACGGCAAGGCTCCTCTTGAAGATGATCAGCAGCTCCAACAGTTGGAAGACGTGCTTGATCAAATGAATGCTTTGCTTGCTCTGCTTGGCATTCCAGTGCCTGTCATTCAGCAACCGATTGGTCAACCGACTAGCGGTGAGGAAGATTCCTCTATTTCATTAGAGGGGAAAAATGCAGTAAATATCAAATCAAGCCTGCAGGATACGTTGCTGCAAATGCAAGTGATGCTGCAGCAGGGAACAACAAAATTGGTTGGACAGCAAGAGCCAACGGTTTTGGTTGCACAACAGCTTAAGGCGTTAACAGCGATTTTGGAAGGCGAGCCGGTGGATACGACTAAGACTCATACGAAATCGACCGCTTTTACACAACAACTGTTTACGGCTCAAAATGTACAGCAAGCTGACGTTAGTACGCTATTGCAACGACTGTCACAGCAAACCGCCCATCCTGCATTATTAACAACTGCAGTTCAGGGTGTGGAGCAGGCAATCGCATCAGATGTATCTGACTCTTCAATTGAATTGATTCCGCAAATGCAGCTTGGAACAAACAATCCGGATACAATGCGGACGTTTACTTCACTTGTTGCTAATGCAGCAGCAGCTACTTCATTTGTTGTCGCTGATGAATTTGCCCAATCCATGACAGGTATGATCGTACAAAAATTTGATCTTACAACATTGAATGGCGTTTCAGAAGCGAAGCTCATGTTATACCCTGAGCATTTAGGGCAAGTAGACGTTAAAATAACGATGCAAAATGGACTTCTAACCGCGATCTTCCAAACGGATACGGCAATGGCCAAGGACATGCTGGATAATCAAATGGCTCAACTGCGGTCAGCGCTTCAAGCACAAGGCCTTATGGTAGATAAGCTTGAGGTTTCGCAAGGTCAATCAGCTGCGCAGCTGTTTCAACAGCAGCATGGACAAGGAAGCAATCAGCAGCAGTCATCCAATCGTAATGCTGTGAACACTGACGAAACTGTGAATGAGTCTCAATTTGAAACCGAAATGGTTCAACAAGCGACAATTCAGGGTCTTGGATTTGGCAGAGGCATAAACGTTAAAGCGTAGTGGAGTTAGTAGAGGGTTAGAGAGATCGGAGGTGATCGGAAATGGCAGATAGCGTTTCTACTCGCGTAGTTTGGCCGAATTACAGCAAAGAGAATGTACAAGCTGCAGCAAACAAAAAAAACACGGATACGCTTGGAAAAGATCAATTTCTAAGTATTCTAGTTACGCAGCTTCGCAACCAGGATCCTATGCAGCCGCTTCAGGATAAAGAGTTCATCGCTCAGATGGCGCAATTTACTTCAGTAGAGCAGCTGATGAATATGTCCACCGAGCTATCTTTAATGCGTCAAAACATTGGTTCAGCATCCAGCTTAATCGGTAAAACGATTGAATGGAATGAATATGATGATGCTGGTGCAATCAAGACCGCCAAAGGCGTAGTTGATTCCATTATCTCGAAGGATGGTCTCCTTTATGCAAGGGTAGGCGGAGCCGAGATTGCTCTTGATTATGTCAACTCTATCTCGGAAACAACGGGTGAAACACCAACGCCAGAGGATTCTACAGGGGAAGATAACGGCGTAGACAAGAATCCTTCGGATCCAGCTGGTGCTGAGGAAGGGGCTGATAAATAATGAGTGAAGGCATAAAAATCGGTCATATTTTCCCGGTTAAGTCGACACCTCTGCAGCCTAGCAAGACAGTTGCCAACCGTTCAGCTCAGCCATCTGAATTTCAAGAAATACTTAATGGCAAGGTTTTAAAGTTTAGCCATCATGCCGAGGTTAGAATGCAGCAGCGAGGCATTAACTTGCAACCAGAGTCATTAACCAAAATAATGAATGCGGTCGAAGAGGCTGCATCCAAAGGCGCTCAGGATTCATTAATCGTTTTCCGAGACATTGCCATGATTGTGAATGTCCCAAGCCGTACAGTTGTGACTGCAATGGATGGCGCGCAAATGCGAAGCAACGTATTTACGCAAATAGACAGCGCTATTATATTATCGTAAGGCTGGACCTATCAGGGAGCCTCAAGCTGTGGACCGATTGAAGCAGTTTATGATAGTGCTAACATTTTTTTGAAGCCCATAAGATTTTAATCCATTCCCTAGGAGGAATTACGAAAATGCTAAGATCGATGTATTCGGGCGTGTCCGGTATGCGCGGCTTCCAAACAAAGCTAGACGTTATTGGTAACAATATTGCGAACGTGAACACGGTTGGCTTTAAAGCAGGTCGCGTCATGTTCAAAGATATTTTGAGCCAAACGGTTGCGGGCGTTACCGCACCTGAGGAAGGCGTACGCGGCGGCGTTAACGCAAAACAAATCGGACTCGGCGTGTCTATCGGCTCTATCGATACCGTACATACCGCAGGAAGCGCAATGACAACGAACCAACCGACAGACCTTCGTATTGACGGAGACGGATTTTTCGTAGTTAGAGCGAGCGAAGATTCTGAAATGCTTTTAACACGTGCGGGCAACTTTACGCTTGATTCAAATAGACAGCTTGTTACAGGCGATGGCTATTTCGTACTAAGCGTTGATCAAGAGCCTATCGTACTTGATGAAGCAATTACGGCGTTTTCCATTGGTCAAGACGGAACGATCATGGGTGTAACAGCGGATGGTACGGAAGCCGTTGCACAGCTTGGCGTAGCCAAAGTTGTAAATCCAAGTGGTCTTGAGAAACTGGGCGGCAATATGTACCGTGTTACAGCGAATGCTAATCCGGATGCTTCTATTGAGGATTTCATGACGTTCGCGACTGATCCTGAATTCGGTACAGGCGCAATCATTGCCGGTCAGCTGGAAATGTCTAACGTTGACTTAACTGCTGAATTTACAGAAATGATCGTTGCACAACGTGGTTTCCAAGCGAATTCACGTATTATCACAACTTCTGATGAAATTTTGCAAGAGGTAGTTAATCTAAAACGATAAGTAAGTCATAACGAGCGGGAGGCTTAACGCCTCCCCTAGGTGTGAGGGGGCAACTGATGATTACCGTAACGCGGTTGAACGGAACAAAGGTCACAATAAATGCTTTATTAATTGAAATGATTGAAGAATCAGCGGATACGGTGATTACACTTACGACGGGCAAGAAGCTGGTTGTAAAAGAAAAAACAACGGAACTGTTGCAGCTTAATGGGCAGTATCTTCGCACAATTGGCCTTATTGCGGCGGCCCAAAAGAGTGAGCAAACGGAGGGTCCATCGTCATGAAGAAAATGCTACCTTGGTTAATTACGATTTTGTTATCCATAACTTTAATCGCCATTGTTTCAATCATCTTGTTCAAGTCGTTTTTTACTGACCCTAAGGAGCAGGCGACGGAGACAAAAACGATTGAGGTTAAAGCTTTATCGRCTGATGAGCGTGTGGCCGTAACTTCTGAATTAAAGGAATTCAGAAGAAATCTGAAAGATCGTGAATATGTCGTTATTTTGAGTTTTGCTTTCCAGCTCGACAAGAAGAAAACAAAAGAAGATTTTGATAAACTGCTTGAGATTGAAGTTCGCCCAATTATTAACCGTGTTATTGCTGATATGACAGCAGATGAGCTGCAGGGTTCTCAAGGTGAAGACGCACTTGAGTCGAAGCTTCTCAACTTAATCAATCCTATTATTCCTAAAGGTAAGTTGATTAAGGTAGAAATCACAGACTTTACACTTGCTCCACTTTAACTGACTACGCAGACATTCCTCGAAGGAGGTGAGATATTTGGTTGATGTTTTATCGCAAAATGAAATTGATGCGCTACTAGCTGCCTTGGATTCCGGTGAAATGGATGCAGAGGATTTAAAGAAGGAAGAAACGACGCGTAAAGTCAGTGTGTATAATTTCAAACGCGCCGTACGTTTTTCGAAGGATCATATTAGAAGTTTGACGCGGATTCATGAAAACTTCGCACGGTATTTGACAACCTATTTCTCAGCACAACTTCGCACATTTGTTCAAATTAATGTCGTGCAGGTCGAGCAATTGCCTTACGATGAATTTATTCGTTCGATACCAAAGATGACGATATTGAACATTTTTGAAGCGGAGCCGCTGGAAGGTCGTATGGTGCTTGAAGTTCATCCAAACGTAGCGTACGCAATGCTGGATCGAATGTTAGGCGGACAAGGCATAGCGCCATCCAAAATCAACAACTTAACTGAAATTGAAACCATTATTATGGAGAAAATTTTCAGTCGAACGTTTGAAGGCTTGCAGGAGGCTTGGAAAACAGTAATCGATATTTCTCCTAGGCTGGAAGCATTGGAAACGAACCCGCAGTTCATGCAAATTGTATCGCCCAATGAAACGATCGCTCTCATTTCATTCAGCACCAAAATCGGCGATACGACGGGTATGATTAACCTTTGTATTCCGCATGTCGTTATTGAACCGATTATGTCCAGGCTGTCTGTTCATCACTGGTTTGTATCGCAAAAKAAAGCTCGCGCGCCAGAGGAAGTTGAAATATTGGAGCAGCGAGTAAATAAAGCGAAGCTTCCTATCGTAGCTGAGCTTGGCGAGTCGTCGCTAACCATTCAAGAGTTTCTAGGACTGAATATTGGTGATGTTATTTCATTGAATAAATCAGTTAATGATGGTCTCAACATTAAAGTTGGAGACAAGCTTAAATTCATTGGCAGTGCAGGCTCTGTTAAGGATCGGCTAGCTGTTCAAGTAGATGAGATTGTCACTGAAGGAGTGGAAGAAGATTATGACGAGTAAGGACTATTTGTCACAAGAGGAAATTGATGCATTGCTACGTCAATCCTCCAGTGAGCCGGAACCGGAGCAGCACACTGAAGTCGGAACACAACTTTCAGACTTTTTATCCGATATGGAACAGTCTGCTCTGGGTGAAATTGGAAACATAACATTTGGCAGCGCGGCAACAGCATTGTCAACGTTGCTTGGCAAGAAAGTAGATATTACTACACCACAAGTTACTATTGTAAGAAAAGATGAGCTTGCTGACATTTTCCCTAAGCCTCATGTTGCAGTTAGCGTGCAATACGTAGACGGCTTTCAAGGCATTAATTCACTTGTCATAAAAACAAAAGATGCCCAAATCATTGCTGATTTGATGCTTGGCGGTGAAGGCACCAACATCACTGTAGAAGAGCTTAATGAAATTCACATTAGTGCAGTTCAAGAAGCGATGAATCAAATGATGGGATCATCTGCTACGTCGATGTCAACGATATTTAATCGTTTTGTCAATATTTCGCCGCCGGGCATTGACATTCTAGATGTTAATAACGGTGATGGCATGGAGCATTTGCCACCGGTAGATATGTTTATAAAAATATCATTCCGGCTTACGATTGGAGATCTCATAGATTCAACAATCATGCAGCTGCTGCCCATTCCGTTTGCGAAACAAATGGTTGATATATTAATGGGAGTGGTAGATGATCAGCCAGCTCAGCCTGCTGTTCCAGCGCCTCAAACGGCTGCAGCAGCGCCGGCAGCACAACAAGCTATGGCAATGCAAGAAACGGCTGCAGCAGCTCATTTGAACGCTGTGCCGCCGCAAATGAATATGGCTTCACAGGCGCCTCAAATGCCTTCTATGCCGTATCAAACACCTGCAGCTGGCTACGACATGTCGATGCAGCCGCCGGGGCCTCATACATATGGTCATGCAGCTAGTCGAAATGTTAATGTACAGCCTGTGCAATTTGCTAATTTTGGCAATGCGCCAATTATTCAGCCAGATGAGACAAACCTCAATTTACTTCTCGACATACCGCTTAAGGTCACGGTAGAATTAGGAAGGACCCAAAAGCAGATAAAAGATATTTTGGAGCTGTCGCAAGGTTCTATTATTGAGCTGGACAAGCTAGCTGGCGAACCAGTCGACATCCTAGTGAATAACAAGCTGATCGCAAAAGGCGAGGTTGTTGTCATAGATGAAAACTTTGGTGTTCGTGTAACGGATATCGTAAGCCAATGGGACCGCATTCAAAAATTACAATAGCATCCTAGGAGGATAAAAAGATGGCAAACCGCATTCTTATCGTAGACGACGCAGCTTTCATGCGCATGATGATTCGTGACATTTTATCAAAGAACGGCTACGAAGTCGTCGGTGAAGCCCAAGACGGCGCACAAGCAGTTGAGAAGTACAAGGAATTGAAACCTGATTTGACAACAATGGATATTACGATGCCTGAGATGGACGGAATCTCCGCTCTGAAAGAAATTAAAAAAATTGATAGCAATGCTAAAGTAATTATGTGTTCAGCAATGGGTCAGCAAGCAATGGTAATTGATGCGATTCAAGCAGGCGCAAAGGATTTCATCGTCAAACCGTTCCAAGCTGATCGTGTAATTGAAGCGATCAAGAAAACACTCGGATAACGGTTAGACATTATGTTTAACATAGCTTCGCGCATTTCAATGGTGTCTGCTCTTGGGATGGCGATTGGGCCACAATTTGCGGCTGCTGCGGCACAAGGCGGCAGCAGCGCAAACGATGAAGGACAAATGATGTTTACCGGAACAAATGATCTTGCGGGCAACATGATTTGGGTTATCGTATCGCTTGCCATCGTTATCGTATTAATTATTTTAGTCATTAAATGGTTGTCGCAGCGCAATCGCATGTGGGGAACGAATCGATCGCTTCGTTCACTCGGCGGTATTGCGCTAGGACAGAATAACTCGTTACAGGTCGTCGAGATTGCAGGTCGGATTTATATCGTTGGCGTCGGCGAGAACATAACTCTAATTGACAAGCTAGATGATCCTGAGCAAGCAAGTGCTGTTATTTCAGCACTGGAGCGTCAACAGGAATCGGCTTGGTCAAAGGATTTAGTCTCACAAATACTTAAGAAGTTCAAAGATCGCAACAATCCGAATGGCTCTGATCCTACGAACGAGCAGTGGAACAAGACGTCTTCCTTTCAGGATTTGTTGCAAAATAAGCTTAGTCAGCAAGCTGACCGCAAGCAGCAATTGGAATCGTTATTGCATGAATCTAAATCAAATGAACGGTTGATGGATGATGAAAAATAAGTGGTGGATATCAATCGTTGTTGTTCAATTGCTTGCGATGTTATTACATAATCAAGCATTTGCGGAGCCGTTACCCGACGTATCCATCAATATTGGCAACGGAAGCGGTGACACGCCCGATACTAGCGCATTATCCATTCTTCTATTAATTACAGTACTAAGTATCGCGCCAGCGATTATGGTACTAATGACAAGCTTTACTAGGATCGTTATCGTTCTAGGCTTTGTAAGAACATCGCTTGGAACACAGCAAATGCCGCCCAATCAAGTATTGATTGGACTGGCAATGTTCCTTACCTTCTTTATCATGGCTCCAACGTTCTCTCAAGTAAATGATGTTGCATTGCAGCCCTATTTAAAAGGTCAAATCTCTCAAACAGAAGCTTTTAAGGAAGCCTCCGTTCCGATGAAGAAGTTTATGTTCTCTCATACGAGGGAAAAGGACTTAATGCTTTTTATGAATTATACGAAAACAGAGAAGCCGGCTTCATTTGAAGAGATTCCGATCACAGTACTAATACCTGCATACGCCATAAGCGAGTTGAAAACAGCTTTTATAATGGGATTTATGATATTCATTCCGTTTCTAGTCATCGATATGATTGTCGCAAGCACATTGATGGCAATGGGGATGATGATGCTGCCTCCTGTTATGATTTCCTTGCCGTTTAAGATATTGCTATTTGTATTAGTAGATGGATGGTATTTGATCGTAAAATCTTTGTTATTAAGTTTCAACACGTGATACTAGCAGGGAGGGACTTTTGATGAGTACTGATTTCATAATCGGGTTGGCCAGCCAGGCCGTATTCGTTGTTTTGAAAGCCAGTGCACCAATGCTCGTTCTTGCTTTGGTCGTAGGGTTACTAGTCAGCATATTTCAAGCAACAACACAGATTCAGGAGCAGACGCTGGCATTTGTTCCGAAAATTGTAGCGGTTTTCGTGTCCATCATTATTTTTGGCCCATGGATTCTAAATACGGTTATCGACTTCACTTACAATCTGCTGAACAATCTTCATAATTACATCGGTTAGGTTGTGAGTGTATGAACGCGATCGTACAGGGTTTCCCTATTTTTTTGTTAATCTTTTGTCGAATAACTGCGTTTTTCGTCGTAGCGCCTGTTTTTTCGTCGCGAGGCGTGCCGAATGTTTTTAAAATTGGGCTCGGATTTTTTATCTCGTTTATCGTTTTCTTAACGTACGGTGTGAAGCAGACGATGGTTCCGGACGCTGAATATATTTTGGTTCTGGTTCGAGAAATATTGGTCGGCGTACTGCTTGGGTATGTAGTCTACTTGTTCTTCACGGTCGTTCAGACCGCGGGAGCCTTAATGGATTTGCAGGTTGGTTTTGCAATGGCAAATATCGTAGATCCCCATACAGGTACGTCAGCCCCATTGCTCGGCAATTTTAAATACATGATGATCTTAGTTGTTTTCTTAATGATGAACGGTCATCATTTTTTATTAACAGGCCTTATGGACAGTTACGAATGGATGCCTTTGTCCAATGATTTATTTAGCCGAATAATGAGCGGCAGCATTACTGATTTTTTAACAAGAACATTCGCAAACACGTTTTTGCTGGCCATTCAAGTGTCAGCGCCGTTAGTAGTAGCGATGTTTCTGACGGATGTTGGATTAGGCTTCTTAACCAAAACCGCTCCTCAGTTCAATGTTTTTGTAATTGGGATACCTCTAAAGCTAATTATAGGCATGATTTTGCTAGTGTTGTTAATGCCAAGTCTTGCTGGCATATTCGAAAGATTGTTTTCCATCATGTTTGATGCTTTGGAGCAGTTATTCGGTATCGTGCAAGGACCGCCGCCTGACGTGAAATAGGAGGAAGCTTCCCATGCGAAATTACCGTCTAGAGCTTGATTTGCAGCTTTTCAGTCAAGAGAAGACTGAGGAAGCAACTCCGAAGAAAAAGGATGAAGCAAGAAAAAAGGGTCAAATTGCGAGATCGGCTGATTTACCGGGTTCATTAATATTAATTTTTGTTTTTATGAGCTTCATTATGATGGGCAATTATTTCAAGACACATATCATGATGCTCTTCGGCAATCTGTTTGAAGACTGGCTGTTGATGGAAGTTACGACAGGCAACATTATGTCGCTCTTCAATGATGTGGCAATTGAAATGCTGCTAATCTTACTGCCAATCTTTGCGGTAACCGTTCTTGTCGGTGTCCTCGGCAACGTTGTACAGTACGGTTTTTTGCTAACCGGTGATCCTCTAAAAATGAAATTAAGCAAATTGAACCCGATCAACGGCTTTAAGCAAATTTTTTCAGCTAAAACAGTAGTCGAATTTTTGAAAAGTGTTTTAAAACTGCTTATTGTAGCAGTTCTCGTATATATGACCATATCCAAAGAATGGAACCGTATATTAGTGCTTGCTAGCTTGCCAATCCAACAAATATTTAGTTTTACCGCTGGTTTAACGATAAAACTAGGTATAGAAATTGGTGTGGTGCTCGCCGTACTCGCATTAGCAGATTTTTTCTATCAGCGTTATGAGCATAACAAAAGTTTGAGAATGTCTAAGCAGGATATTAAGGATGAATACAAAAAATCTGAAGGTGACCCGATCATTAAGAGCCGCATTCGTGAGCGTCAACGCAAAATGGCCATGCAGCGTATGATGCAAGAGGTTCCTAAAGCGGATGTCATCATTACCAACCCTACACACTTCGCTATTGCATTGAAATATGATGCAACCAAAATGGAAGCGCCAAGAATCATCGCCAAAGGTATGGATCATGTCGCGCTTCGCATTAGAGAAATAGCGAAAGAAAACGGTGTTGTGACAATGGAAAATAAACCGCTTGCCAGAGCGCTTTATGAACGAGCGGAGATTGGGGATGTCATACCTCCAGATCTGTTCCAAGCTGTGGCTGAGGTGCTCGCATATGTATATAAGATGAAAGGCCGATTGAAATCATAACACTACGGGAGGTGGAGGCGTCATGAAAGCAAAGGACTTTGTAATACTATTTGGCGTAATTGGAATTGTACTCATGATGATAATCCCGATCCCAGTCCTACTACTCGATATACTCATCATTTTAAACATTTCGATAGCATTGATGATATTACTTATTGCAATGAATACAAAGGAAGCTCTTGATTTCTCTATATTTCCGGCAATTCTACTAATCACTACCTTATTCCGACTTGCGCTGAACGTTTCTACTACTAGAAATATTTTGTCACATGCGGAAGCAGGGGAAGTCGTAGCTACGTTTGGCAGCTGGGTTGGCGGTGGAGAAATTGCAATTGGATTTATCGTCTTCCTAATTCTCGTAGTCGTGCAGTTCATCGTTATTACGAAAGGTTCTGAACGGGTAGCGGAAGTTGCAGCACGATTCACGCTCGACGCGATGCCAGGTAAACAAATGAGTATTGATGCAGATTTGAATGCTGGTTTGATTAATGAACATCAAGCAAAAGCACGTCGTTCCAAAATTGAACGTGAAGCGGACTTTTACGGGGCAATGGATGGTGCCAGCAAGTTTGTAAAGGGTGATGCAATTGCTTCCATTATCATTCTAGTCATCAACTTAGTTGGCGGATTTATCATTGGTATGGCGATTCATGGCTTGAGCTTTGGCGAGTCGCTTTCAACGTTCTCGATCCTTACGATTGGTGATGGTCTCGTCAGTCAAATACCTGCATTGCTTATTTCCACAGCTGCTGGCCTTATCGTAACTAGAGCGGCATCAGAGGGGAACTTGGCAGAGGATGTAACCGCTCAGCTATTCAAATACCCGAAGCTGCTATTTATTGCAGCTGGAACAATCGCTTTGCTAGGCCTTACACCAATCGGTCCATTAAGAACTTGGCCATTCGCTATTATGCTGGCCTTTGGCGGCTGGTATATGCAGAAAGCTATACATAAGCAACAAGAGCAAGAGGAAATGCTTGTCGAAGAACAGCAAATTGAAGAGGTTCGCAGTCCAGAGAGTGTAATTAGCCTCTTGCAGGTCGATCCGATTGAATTTGAGTTTGGTTATGGTCTTATCCCGCTTGCGGATACGCAACAGGGAGGAGATTTGCTTGATCGAATCATCATGATACGCAGGCAATGTGCACTGGAGCTTGGGCTCGTCGTACCAGTCATTCGGATCAGGGATAACATTCAACTGAAGCCAAATGAGTATGTCATCAAAATTAAAGGCAACACTGTCGCTCGCGGCGATTTGCTGCTTAATCATTATTTGGCCATGAGCCCTGGATTTGAGGACGATTCGGTCGTTGGTATTGAAACAACAGAGCCAGCCTTCGGATTGCCTGCAATTTGGATTGATGAGCAAATGAAGGAACGTGCCGAACTTTCAGGCTATACAGTCGTTGACCCGCCTTCAGTCGTTGCTACACATTTAACTGAGATTATTAAACGACATGCACATGAGCTGATTGGACGCCAAGAAACGAAGCAGCTCGTAGAAAATGTAAAAGAGTCTTATCCTGCGCTTATTGATGAACTTATACCGTCTATTCTTACTATTGGTGACGTACAAAAAGTGTTGTCGAAGCTTCTAAGAGAAAAGGTGTCTATACGAGATCTAGTTACCATCTTTGAAGCATTAGCGGATCATGGAAATTATACGAAAGACCCTGATATATTGACAGAGTATGTACGTCAGTCGCTATCAAGACAAATTACGCAGCAGTTTTCATCTGGTAGCGATACGTTACGAGTGATAACAGTAGGACCGCAGCTTGAGAAAAAAATCGCTGAATCGGTGCAGCAATCGGATCAAGGCAGCTATATTGCACTAGATCCCGTTTCCACTCAACAGATTTATCAGAAGCTCAATGAGCATGTAAATCGTCAGATTCAAGCTGGCCAACAGCCTGTTGTACTCGCATCACCTACCATTCGGATGTATTTGAGACAAATTGTGGAGAGAACGATGCAGGATGTACCCGTTCTTTCTTACAGTGAGCTTGAACCAAATATTGAAGTTCAGAGTGTCGGGGTGGTGAATCTATGAGAGTAAAACGATATGTCGTCAGTGCATTGCCAGAAGCTGTCTCTCTGATTCGAAGCGAGCTTGGGAAAGATGCAGTTATATTGAATACGAAGGAAATTAAAGTAGGCGGCTTTATGGGGATGTTTCGTAAGAAAAAGATGGAGGTTATCGCCGCTATCGAATCGAATCAAGCGAATCAATCGAATCCCCAAGCAAAACCTCAGCGAAACCCGGATCCTCAAGTGGATGCGGTCGTTGAGCAAATTTTGCAAACGGCGCAGCGAACAGCAACGGCTGTAATGGAGCCGCCAAGCGTTCAAGCAGTTTCTTCAGTACCGATTGCAGAGCTTCAGAAGGACAAAATAGAACGAGAACAATTCATCATCGATGAGATTCGAGATTTAAGAGAATACATGTTAAAACTCTCGAAACAGCAAAACAATCTAATTTCTATATCAGAGCACTTGATTGCACTGAGAGAACACTTGCTAGAACAAGAAATGGAATTGCAGTGGATCGAGCGTTTGATACAAGCTATTTCTGACAAAGAATCCGAAGAAAAAATCGTTTTTTCAAAGGAACAAATTTGGGAGCATGCGGCAGAGCTGCTGCAAGAGTGGCTGCAACCCTATAGTGGCAGCAGTATTAGCAGTCATGTAAGAGTGGTTCATTTTGTTGGTCCAACCGGAGTTGGCAAGACGACGACTATTGCGAAGCTTGCAGCTGAACAAACAATCAAGCAGGGCAGGAAAGTGGGGTTCATTACTTCAGACACCTACCGAATTGCAGCCGTGGATCAACTCAGAACTTATGCCAACATCTTGAACGTGCCGCTAGAGGTCGTTTTTTCGCAGATGGATTTGCCCCGTGCTTTCAAGCAGCTTGAAGAACGAGAGCTCATTTATATGGATACAGCTGGGAGAAACTTCCGCAGCGAGCTTCATGTATCAGAGGTCAACAGCTTGCTTCAAACGACCGAGGCTAACGAAACGGTGCTTGTGCTTAGCATGACTGGCAAGACGAAGGATATGTCAGCAGTAGCCAATCATTTTTGCAAATACGGCGTTCGAAAAGTGTTGTTTACAAAGCTTGATGAAACATCGGTTTACGGAGCAATTTTTAATCTAATTATGAATTTTGAATTGCTTCCTACCTATATGGCGAGTGGTCAGACCGTTCCAGACGATATCGAGAAGTTTCAAGTGGATTCATACGTTAAGCAGCTGCTCGGGAGCAATAGTTTATGATGGATCAAGCTGAAGCATTACGTAATTTAGTCAAGCAGCAGGAGCTTCAAGATGAAGGCCGCACGACTCGTGTAGTGACGGTAACGAGCGGTAAGGGCGGAGTTGGAAAGTCGAATTTCAGCTTGAATTTTGCATTAGCGCTCCAACGATTGGGTAAAAAAGTGCTCGTTTTTGATGCAGATATCGGAATGGCCAACATTGATGTGCTTATGGGCGTTTCGTCCACGTACAATTTGTATCATCTGCTTAAGCAGGAGAAAACAATTTGGGAAATCGTGCAGGAAGGTCCGGAAGGGCTGAACTTTATTGCAGGTGGATCTGGTTTTAGAGATTTGATGGATTTGTCTACAGAGCAGCTTGACCGTTTCGCTGATGAGATTAGCAAGCTGCATGGCAGGTATGATGTGATACTGTTTGATACTGGCGCAGGCCTATCGAAGGAAACGGTTAAATTTATAACTGCAGCGCAAGAAACAATCGTTGTGACAACGCCCGAACCTACTTCAATTACAGATGCTTACGCCTTAATTAAGATGGTTAAAGCGATGGAGGTTGATGTTCACTTCAAGTTAATTGTCAATCGAGCCGCTGATTTCCGTGAAGGAAAACAAACCGCTGATAAAATTAGCATGGTTGCACACAGGTTTCTTCAATCCGATTTGCCTCATCTTGGTATTTTGCCGGATGACCCAAATGTGTCAAAAGCCGTGAAGCGTCAAGTGCCCTTTACTGTAGCCTATCCTGGAAGCGAAGCATCCGTTGCTATTGACCGGATCGCAAAGCAATTTCTTGAAATACCACAGAATACTGCAATTAACGGCGGTGTCAAAGGATTTCTGCATAAAATGTTCAGACTCTCAAGATAATCCTTTGGAAGTGAGGAGGAAATGGAATGGTTCCTTATCGCGTACTAGTTGTAGATGATTCCGCATTTATGCGAAAGATCATTAGTGATTTAATCATTCAGGATTCACAGTTCAAGATCGTAGCCACAGCTAAAAACGGTCATGAAGCCATTGAAGCGGTGCGTGAATGGAAACCGGATGTCGTTACCTTAGATCTTGAAATGCCGTTAATGAACGGAATTGACGCATTGCAGATTATTATGAAGGATCATCCAACTCCTGTCATTATGCTCTCGGGTATAAGTGAAGACAATACAAGAGAAACGATTAAAGCACTGCAATTTGGTGCATTCGACTTCATTAGAAAACCTTCAGCAACGATTTCTAATGATATTCGCCAAGTTGGAGAGGTTCTGCTTGAGAAATTGCGTATCGCAGTATTAACGAAGCGTTATCAGCCAGTAATTACGATTAGCGAGAAACAAGAAACAAAAGCAGATGATAGCAGCTTGCCAAAAGCGAAAAAAGAAGTAGTTTCGAACAACATTTTACACCATGAGGAGCTGCCGTTTGAAGCTTTGTCTACTCCTGCTAAAGATCGGAACAAATTGCCGTTCAAGAAAGCGGAAGATAAACAAGGGCAACAGCGCTCGGTTCCCCCTTTACATAATAAGCTTACAAGCAATATGCAAGATGAAGCAAAGCCTAACGATGCCAAATCTAAGATTGCACCTCGCAAATCAGTCGAAAAGGCACCGCAGGCTGAACCTAAATCTCATTTCTCTGAGC